>NZ_JBEZUT010000054.1:0-33999 GCF_040636595.1 Kitasatospora sp. NPDC036755 | reverse complement strand
GCTTCCGGCCGACCCGCTACGACGTGCTGGGCGCGCTGATCTGCCTGGCCGGGGTGGGCGTGATCATGTACGGCCCCCGGCACTGACCCGCCGCCCCGCCGATCACCCAGGTGGCGAGGGCCGTCACCCGCCGGTCGGCGTGCCGGCGGTCCAGCAGCCACAGCGCGGCCGACAGGACGACGCCGCCGACGGCCGACAGCACCCAGGTACCCGGGTGCGCCGAGGACCGGCCCGCCGCCAGGCCGGCGACCACCGCCACCACGGCGGCGCCGCCCAGCACGGTGAGCCTGTCCGGCCGGTGCGCGAGCGAGACCCAGCCGGCCAGCACCAGCAGGCCGCTGAGCACGAAGGCCACCCGGTACGGCCCGCCGGCCGGGATCGCCAGGCCGTGCCAGACCACCACGGTCGGGGTCCAGAAGAAGCCCGCCGCCACCAGCACCAGCGCCGCGCACCACAGGGCGCGCTCGCGCGGCCGCACCCGCCGGTTGAACGGCAGCCCGCACACCACCAGCAGCCCGAAGACGCCGATCGCCACGTCCGGCAGCCGCTGACCGCCGTCGGCGGCGGGCAGCAGCCGGGCCAGGTGGGCGCCGACACCGGACGGGCCGAGCGGCTCCACCGGGGACTCCGGCTGCGCCCGGCGGGCCGCCAGGACGGAGACGAACAGCACGGGGGAGGCCAGCAGCACCCCGGCGACGGCCATGGTGACGGCCCGGCCGGTGGCGCGGACCCGCAGCCGGAACGGGTACGGGGCGGCGAACAGGCGGACGGCGAACAGCAGCGCCGCCGCCAGGGTGGCCAGCGCGGCGGTGTACAGGTTGCCCGCCCAGGCGAGCGCGACGCACAGCGCGCCGGCCACCCAGTGCCGCTCGCGCAGGCACCAGTCGGCGGCCAGGCCGAGCAGGGGCAGCGAGACCAGCCCCCAGAGCCACATCGGAGCGGCCCCGCCGACGTCCAGCACCCAGGCGCACAGCCCGTACCCGACGGCGGCGAGCGCCCGCAGCCGGCGCGGGCCGGGGTGGAGACGGCCGAGCAGCCGGGTCATCAGGGCGGTGCCGAGGCCGATGGTGGCCAGGGTGACCAGCAGGACGGCGAGCCGGCCCTGGTCGCGGGGGAGGAGCGCGGCGGGCCAGGAGAAGGGGTTCATCAGGTAGGCGAAGAAGTCCGCCAGGAACGGGGCGCCGTAGCCGCTGTTCCAATCGACCAGCAGGTCCCCGGCCGCCTGCCCGTGCAGCAGGTCCCACAGGTGGGCGTGGTACGGCAGCGCCACCGCCTCCACCCCGGCCGGCCACCGCCCGCTCAGCCCGACCGCCAGCCCGTACCCGCCCGCGGCCAGCCCCGCCGCACCCCCGCAGACCAGCACCTCCCGCCGCCGCTCGCCCATCCGCACCCCGTCCACGTGCTCCGCCGAACCCCGCCACCCTAAGCACGCCTCCGCGCGCCACCGGTCACGCGCGCCCCCTCGAAAGGGTGACGCCCGGGGAAGCCCGGCCGAGTAGCCTGAGAGGGCCGTCAGGATCCCCGCATGGGAGGAACCATGAGCATCGCGCCGTACCCCGACTGGATTCGGCCTCCTGCTGGTGGCTACACCGCAGAGGACCTTGACCGGCTGCCTGATCTCCCGCCGCACACCGAGCTGATCGACGGGAGCCTGATCTTCGTGAGCCCGCAGACCGCGTTCCACATGCGCACCCTCCGAAGGCTGGAACGCGCTCTGGAAGACGCTGTGCCGGAGGGGTGGGACGTCTGGCGGGAGATGACGGTGAGGCTGGACCGCCGCAACCGCCCGGAGCCGGACCTCCTCGTGGTCGACGAGCGGGGAGTCACCGGCCCGAAGCAGACCTTCTGCGAAGCGGAAGACGTCCTGTTGGCGGTCGAGGTCGTGTCCGAGGAGTCGGAGGAACGGGACCGGGACACCAAGCCCCGGAAGTACGCGGCCGCAGGGATCAGGCACTTCTGGCGGGTGGAGAGCGACGATGCGGGAAAGCCGGTCGTCTACGTCTATGAGCTCGATCCCTCCACGCGTGGTTATGTGGTTGCGGGCATCTACCACAAGCAGCTGAAGGTCGATCAGCCGTTCCAGGTCGAGATCGACCTGACCTGACCGTCCGCATGGTGGACGGTGGGTGTCAGTACCTGGGACGGCGGAGTAGGGTCCGAGCATGTCTCGCACCATTCGTCTCGCAGTTGTCCCCGGTGACGGCATCGGCCAGGAAGTGGTGGCCGAAGGCCTCAAGGTCCTGGGTGCCGCGCTTCCCGCCGACGTGAAGCTGGAGACCACCGAGTACGACCTCGGTGCCCGGCGCTACCACCGGACCGGTGAGACGCTTCCGGACGACGTGCTGGCGGAGCTGAAGTCGCACGACGCGATCCTGCTGGGCGCCATCGGCGACCCGAGCGTGCCGTCGGGCGTGCTGGAGCGGGGGCTGCTGCTCAAGCTGCGGTTCGCCTTCGACCACCACATCAACCTGCGTCCGGGCCGGCTCTTCCCCGGGGTGCAGGGCCCGCTGGGCGGTGAGCCGGAGATCGACTTCGTGGTCGTCCGCGAGGGCACCGAGGGCCCGTACGTCGGCAACGGCGGCACGCTGCGCACCGGGACGCCGCAGGAGGTGGCCACCGAGGTCAGCCTGAACACCGCGTACGGCATCGAGCGCGTGGTGCGCGACGCCTACCGCCGGGCGCAGGCGCGGCCGCGCAAGAAGCTCACCCTGGTGCACAAGAACAACGTGCTGGTGCACGCCGGGCACCTGTGGACGCGGATCTTCGCCGAGGTCGGCAGGGAGTTCCCCGAGGTCACCACCGACTACCTGCACGTCGACGCGGCGACCATCTTCTTCGTCACCCAGCCGGAGCGGTTCGACGTCATCGTCACCGACAACCTGTTCGGCGACATCCTGACCGACCTGGCCGCCGCCGTCACCGGTGGGATCGGTCTGGCCGCGAGCGGCAACATCAACCCGAGCGGCGAGTTCCCGTCCATGTTCGAGCCGGTGCACGGTTCGGCGCCGGACATCGCCGGCCAGGGCAAGGCCGACCCGACGGCCACCGTGCTGTCGGTCGCCATGCTGCTGGAGCACCTCGGCTTCGCCGCCGAGGCCGCCACGGTGGAGGCCGCCGTCGCGGCGGACCTGGCCGAGCGCTCCGGCGCCCGCAGCACCTCCGAGGTCGGCGACGCGCTCGCCGCCCGAGTATCCGGCTGAGGGGCCGGATCGCGCATAACCGCAGCTTGCGGCCCTGGAAACAGGGCGGGCAGCTGTTCGGCACGGCCCTCTGGATGCGAGTATCGACAGTGGGTCGTGCCGTTGTGCGTTCATTCCGGCGAATCTTGCCGAAACGTTTCCGCAGCGGTGGCGGCCCGGACCAACCCCACGGTGAAGGAAACAGCCATGAGCACGGCCACCCAGGCGCCCATCACGTTCGACCTCAAGCCCTCCGCCCACCCGCTGCCCGCCGCGGAGCGCGAGGCCCGGCTGGCCAACCCCGGCTTCGGCCGGGTCTTCACCGACCACATGGTCACCATCCGCTGGACCGAGGGCGTGGGCTGGCACGACGCCCAGCTGACGCCGTACGCGCCGCTGGAGATCGACCCGGCGAACATGACCCTGCACTACGGCCAGGCGATCTTCGAGGGCCTCAAGGCCTACCGCCAGGCCGACGGCTCCATCGCCACCTTCCGTCCGGAGGCCAACGCCGCCCGCTTCCAGGCCTCGGCCCGCCGCCTGGCGATGCCGGAGCTGCCGGTGGAGGCCTTCGTCGAGGCCGTCGAGCTGCTGGTCCGCCAGGAGCAGGACTGGGTGCCGAACGAGCCGGAGCAGAGCCTGTACCTGCGCCCGTTCATGTTCGCCACCGAGGTCGGTCTGGGCGTCCGCCCGGCCAACTCCTACCTGTTCATGATCATCGCCTCGCCGGCCGGCGCCTACTTCCAGGGCGGCGTCAAGCCGGTCTCGGTCTGGCTGTCCAAGGAGTACGTCCGGGCCGCCCCCGGCGGCACCGGCGCCGCCAAGTGCGCGGGCAACTACGCCGCCTCTCTGGTCGCCCAGGCCCAGGCCGCCGAGAAGGGCTGCGACCAGGTCGTCTGGCTGGACGCCGCCGAGCACCGGTGGATCGAGGAGATGGGCGGGATGAACCTGTACTTCGTCTTCGGCGAGGGCGAGGACGCCAGGATCGTCACCCCGGAGCTGTCCGGCGCCCTGCTGCCCGGCATCACCCGCGACTCGCTGCTCCAGCTGGCCGCCGACCTCGGCTACGCCGTCGAGGAGCGCCGGATCTCCACCGACGAGTGGCAGCAGGCGAACGCCGACGGCACCCTCACCGAGGTCTTCGCCTGCGGCACCGCGGCCGTCATCACCCCGGTCGGCTCGGTGAAGTCCGCCGCCGCGGACTGGACCGTCGGCACCGGCGAGCCCGGCCCGGTCACCATGGAGCTGCGCAAGGCGCTGCTGTCGATCCAGGGCGGCCGGACCCCGGACACCCACCGCTGGCTGCACAAGATCGTCTGATCCCGGCGATCCCCGCGGGCCCGGCCCGCGCGTCCCGCATCGCGAGACGCGCGGGCCGGATCCCGGAACCTGTGCAAGACTCCGAACGTGTCCTCGCTGTCGCTGATTATTAGCAGCAGGCGCGCCGGTCCGCAGTGACCGCTCCCGCACGACCCGATGCGGAGCGACCACTAGCGTCCAGACCCGCGCGCAGACCTCTCGCACCCGCGAGGGGTCTTTTTGTTTCTCCCGGACCGGCCGACGGCCCCCACAAGGGGCCCGGGGACACCGGGACCGCGCGCGGGACCATGGACAGTGGAGCCGGGACGGAAAGTCCGGCAGAGCACCACCCAACCTCCCCGAAACGGAGAACCAGGGGTCATGACCGAGGTCACCCGTACCGACGACAGTTTCCACGTGTTCGACACCACGCTGCGCGACGGAGCGCAGCGCGAGGGCATCAACCTCACGGTGGCGGACAAGCTGGCCATCGCCCGGCACCTGGACGAGTTCGGGGTCGGTTTCATCGAGGGCGGCTGGCCGGGGGCGAACCCGCGCGACACCGAGTTCTTCGCCCGCGCCGCCGCCGAGCTGGAGCTGGAGCACGCCCGGCTGGTCGCCTTCGGCGCCACCCGACGGGCCGGCGGCAAGGCGGCGGAGGACCCGCAGCTGGCCGCGCTGGTCGCCTCCGGCGCCCCGGTGATCACCCTGGTGGCCAAGGCGCACGACCGGCACGTGGAGCTCGCGCTGCGCACCACCCTGGACGAGAACCTGGAGATGGTCCGGGACAGCGTCGAGTTCCTGCGCTCCCGGGACCGGCGGGTGTTCATCGACTGCGAGCACTTCTTCGACGGCTACCAGGCGAACCCCGAGTACGCCGTGTCGGTGGTGCGCACCGCGCACGAGGCCGGCGCGGACGTGGTGGTGCTCTGCGACACCAACGGCGGGATGCTGCCCGGCGGCGTCCGGGAGATCGTCGCCGACGTGCTCGCCAGGACGGGCGCCCGGCTCGGCATCCACGCCCAGGACGACACCGGCTGCGCGGTGGCCAACACCCTGGCCGCGGTGGACGCCGGCGCGACCCACGTGCAGTGCACCGCCAACGGCTACGGCGAGCGGGTCGGCAACGCCAACCTGTTCCCGGTGGTCGGCGCGCTGGAGATCAAGTACGACCGCCGGGTGCTGCCCGAGGGCCGGCTGGCCGAGATGACCCGGATCTCGCACGCGATCGCCGAACTGGTCAACCTGACCCCCTCCACCCACCAGCCGTACGTCGGCTACTCGGCCTTCGCCCACAAGGCGGGCCTGCACGCCTCCGCGATCAAGGTCGACCCGGACCTGTACCAGCACATCGACCCCGAGCGGGTCGGCAACACCATGCGGATGCTGGTCTCCGACATGGCCGGCCGGGCCTCCGTCGAGCTCAAGGGCAAGGAACTCGGCTACGACCTGTCCAGCGACCGGGACCTGGCGGGCCGGGTGGTGGCCAAGGTGAAGGAGCAGGAGAACCTCGGCTACACCTACGAGTCCGCCGACGCCTCCTTCGAACTGCTGCTGCGCGACGAGGTGCGCGGCGGCCGGGACCGCTTCTACACCCTGGAGTCCTGGCGGACCATCAGCGAGCAGGGGCCGAAGGGCTTCACCGGCAACGAGGCCACCGTCAAGCTGTGGGCCAAGGGCGAGCGCCGGATTGCCACCGGCGAGGGCAACGGCCCGGTCAACGCGCTGGACCAGGCGCTGCGCGCGGCCCTGGAGGGCATCTACCCGCCGCTGGCCACCTTCGAGCTGGTGGACTACAAGGTCCGCATCCTGGAGGGCCAGCACGGCACCGGCTCCAAGACCCGGGTGCTGATCGAGTCCACCGACGGCAACGCCACCTGGTCGACGGTCGGCGTGGCCGACAACGTGGTCGCCGCCTCCTGGCTGGCGCTGGAGGACGCCTACACCTACGGGCTGATCCGGGCCGGCCTGGAGCCGACCGAGTAGCGGCCCCGAACGCACCGGTGGCCCGCGGGGCGCCCCCCCCCGGGCCCCGGGCCCCCCCCCGTCTCGAACGCCCTGGCGGGCCGTTCCGCTACGCGGCGGTCTGCAGTTCCCGGACGGCGACGGTGTGTGCCACGGCCGGGGCCGCGTTGTCCTGCTCCGGCGTGAGGTGCGGGCGCAGCCGCAGCGCCAGGGCGACGATCAGCACCGTGGAGCCCGCCATGGCCGCCAGGTAGAGCGGCCAGGTGCCGGAGCCGACCAGCAGCACGCCGACGGCGGGGCCGACCGCGATCGCGATCTGCTTCACCAGGGAGTACCCGGCGTTGTAGGTGCCGAGCAGCCGGGCCGGGGCGAGGTCCGCGACGATCGGGCCCATGGTGGGCGCCAGCAGCGACTCGCCGACGCCGAAGAGGGCGTAGATCGAGACGATGGCGACCGTGGCGGCCATGGTCTCCGTCCGGATCAGGCCGGCCACCAGGGCCATCGCCCAGGCCGCCAGCCAGACCACGCCGGCCGCGGCCATCGCGGTGGTGCGGCGGCGGCGCGCGGTGATCCGCACCATGAACATCTGGAGCACCACGATGGTCAGCGCGTTGGCGCCGATCGCGAAGCCCAGGGTGGAGGGCGCGGTGCCGACGGTGTCGGTGGCGAAGGCCGCGACACCGGACTCGAACTGGCCGTAGCAGGTGAAGAAGATCAGCCCGGCGAGGATGCTGAGCCGCACCATCGCCTTGTCGGCGAGCAGGGCGCGCAGGCCCGTCGGGCCGTCGGCCTTGCCGTGGACGGCCGTCAGCTGGACCTTGGGCATCCGGGCGGTGCCGGTGACCAGGGCGAGGCCGAGGAACGTCGCCGCCTCGATGGTGAACAGCCGGGTGAGGCTGGCCGGGTCGGACACGTTCACGATCTGCCCGCCGACCAGCGCACCGATGCCCATGCCCAGGTTGACCAGGGTGAACTGGAGCGCGAAGGCGTGCGAGCGGGTGGCGGCCGTGGAGCAGCGGACGATCATGGTGGCGAGCGCCGGCTGGCAGGTGGTGACACCCGCGCCGAACAGGAAGGAGGAGACCAGCAGGGCCGGGGTGCCGGTGGCGTGGCCGAAGGCGAACGCCCCGGTGGCGGCGAGCGCCGTACCGGCCAGCAGCACCGGGCGGGGGCCGTACCTGTCGATGCCGCGGCCGGTGAACGGGAGGACGGCGAGGGCCGCCAGGGCGAAGACGGTGAACACCATCCCGGCCGCCAGCGAACCCAGCCCGCGCACCTGGTCCACGTACACGAACATGTACGGCATCGTGAACCCGCTGCCGAACGCGCTGAGCGCGTTGCCGATCTGGACGCGGCGCAGCGGGCCGCCCGCTCCACGCCGCTGCTGCCTCTGCTGCTTCACCGTGCCGGTCACCGTGCACATCCCTTCCTGGTTTCAACTGGATACTCTTAAGTCCAGAAGATTTCAGAGCTAAAGTTTGACGAGATAAAGTCTTAGCACCGGAAGAGTGCGGAGTCAAAGGCTTAAGGAGTGCACAGTCGTGGGAGACTGGTCCGCATGACTACGGACAAGCCGCGGCCGGCTGCCGGCAAGCCCGCTCCGGCCACCCCCCTGGAGTTCGGCATCGCGGAGCAAGTGGCCCTCTACCAGCGGGAGTTCCCCACCGTCGACCCCCAGGTGGAGACCATCGTGCAGACCCTCAACCGGGTCTCCCGGCGGATGGGCGTCGCGTACGACCGCCAGCTGACTGTGCTCGGAATCACCTCCGCCGAGTGGGAGGTGCTCAAGGCCCTGGTGGTCGCCGGCAGCCCCTACCAGCTGGGGCCGGGCGAGCTGGCCAAGCGGCTCGGGCTCACCCCGGCGGCGATGACCCACCGGATCGACCGGATGGTGGCCGACGGCCTGGTCACCCGGGAGCGGGACGAGACCAACCGGGTGCGGGTGATCATCGAGCTGACCGAGTCCGGCCGGGACAAGTGGCTGGAGTCGATGCGGATGGCGGCGGTGTTCGAGGAGGAGCTGCTCCAGGACGTCGCGGGCGAGGACCGCTCCGCGCTCTCCGCGATGCTGGGCCGGATGCTGCGGCGGATCGAGGAGAGCCAGCCGGACGCGCTCGGGCGCACCGCCGACCTGGCGTAGCGCAGGCGGCCCGGAACGCGAACGGGTCCGGCCCGCCGGGAGGATGATCCTCCCGGCGGGCCGGACTCGTCACTTCGGGTGCCGCGGGGGTCCGTCAGGCCCCCCGGCGGTCGGGTCGGACGTCAGCAGGCGCCGTTGTCGGTCCAGACGCCCCACTGGCCGCTCTGGCTCGGGTCGTCGCCCTTGGTCCACCACTTGTTGGTGTAGTAGTGGCCCTTCCAGGAGACCTTGGTGCCGCCGGCCGCGTAGGTGGTGTTCGCGTCCCAGCTCGGGGCGGCCGGGCAGGAGGCCGGCGTGGTCGGGGTGCCGGTCGGCGTACCGGTCGGGGTGCCCGTGGGGGTGCCGGTCGGGGTGCCGGTCGGCGTACCGGTGGGGGTGCCGGTCGAGGTCGGGGTCGGGGTCGGCGTGCCGGTCGGCGGGGCCGGGCAGGCGGAGGCGGAGCCGTTGGTGGCGCTCACCATCTTGTCGAACAGGGCGGTCTTGGTGCCCAGGTCGTACAGCGAGAAGGCGAAGGCGCCGCCGAGGCCGTTGCAGTGCGCGTAGTCGAGCTTGGCCTGGATCGACTTGGCGTCCTCACCGCTCCAGAAGGTGTTGCCGTCGTAGAAGTACGTGGCCTGCGCCGCGTCGTCCCAGAAGGTCTTGGACGGGTTGTCGACGAAGCCCGCGAGCTCCTTGAACATCTGGATGCCGGGGACGTTGCCGGACATCGCCGCGCCGGCCGCCGGCTGGGTGGCCGGCTGGTACAGGCCGTGCTTGCCGTTGTCCTTCACGCCGGTCCAGCCGCGGTAGTAGAACGGCACACCCATGTTGATCTTGTTGGCGGGGAAGCCGCCGGGGATGCCGTACTCCTTGTCGCCGACCGTCCACGCCTTGATGGCGTTGTCGATCGAGTACTTGCCGTTGCCCGGCTTGGCCGGGGTCGACGGGTCGTCCGGGGTGGAGTAGAGCGCGGCCTGGTGGTTGGTCGGGCCCTGGGCGTCCCAACCGCCGTGCATGTCGTAGGTCATGACGTCGAGGAAGGTCAGGTACTGACCGATCTTGTCGGTCTCGACGTTCATGATCTTGTCCTGGCCGGCGCCGACCGCCGCCGCCAGGGCGTAGGTCTTCTTGTCGGCCACGCCCTGCGCGTCCAGCTGGGTGCGGAACTCCTTCAGCAGCGCGGTGAAGTTCTGCTTGTCCGCCGGGCTGGAGATGTTGCCGGTGTGGCCGCCGCCGCCCGGGTACTCCCAGTCGATGTCGATGCCGTCGAAGACGCCGGCCGCCGAGCCCGGGCCGCCGAAGCCGGCGTCGTTGGGCAGGTTGCCCTTGATGAACATGTCGATGCAGGACGACACCAGGTGCTTGCGCGAGGCGTCCGTGGCCGAGGCCGGCGAGAAGTACTTGGAGTAGGTCCAACCACCGATCGAGAGCAGGACCTTGAGGTTGGGGTTCTTCGCCTTCAGCTTCTTCAGCTGGTTGAAGTTGCCCGCGATCGGCTGGTTCCAGACGTCGCCGACGCCGTCGACCGAGATGTCCGCGCCGAAGCTCTTCTGGTAGTCGGCGAACGCGTCCGCGGCGCCGTCACCCGCGTTGGGGTTGTTGTCGTTCGTGTCCGCGGCCTTGGTGGCCTCGAAACAGCCCAGGTCGGTCGGGTGGATGTTGGCGAAGTCGTAGATCAGGTAGTCCAGCTTCCCGGCGACGCCGGTGTCCTGGATCGTCTTGGGGTAGTACGCGTTCGCGTAGACCGACCACTGGTCGTAGTACGCGACCTTGATGCCGCCGCTGGTGGCGGGCGCACCGGTGGAGTTGGTGGTCGCGGCGTTGGCCGCGCCGCCGCCGGACAGCGCGAGGCCGGCGCCGAGCAGCAGGGAGGCGGTGGTGCCGGCCGCGATGGCGGCCATGCTCTTGGGGCGGCGTCGGCGGCCGCCCTGCGGAGCCGGGGTCCCGGCCCTTTCAATGCGTGAGCGCAGCATGGGTGCGTGACTCCTGGTTGTGGGGGTTCCCGTCGCCCCGGGGGCGCGCGTCCGGGGTGGGGCCGGACGACCGGGACATGACAGGCGTGGGTGGGGAATCGAGCGGATCAGGCCATGACGGACTACCGGGATGTGCCGAACCGGCGCCGACGGCGCGAGGCCGCCGACGCCGGTTCAGGGGCTCCCTGCACCTGGGCAATAAAAATGGACTAGACCAACTCACCCGTCAAGGGGTGCTGTTGGGCCTTGAGCCCCGCTTAAGGTTCCACGCCCGCGCTGAGCTGGGCGGCTGTGACCGGAGCCGGTGGCGGAGTCAGTAGCGGATGGCGTTGGCCACCTCGGCCTTGACCGTGCCGGACAGGTTCCGGTTGGCGTGCCCGGTGGCCTGGGCGCTCTGCCCGGCGGCCACGTCCTGGACGGTCACCGCCGTCGCGTCCACCACCTTGCCCGACTCGTCGGTGAAGTTCAGCTGGATCACGTACCGGTACGACTGCTGCCCGTGGTTGGTGACGGTCAGCGGTACCTGCGGCTTGCCGTCCGACCCGGTCGTCACCGCGCCGAGCGCGACGTCCCCCTTGGCGTCCAGCCCGCCCTTGACCCCGGCGACGGCCGAGGAGGCCGCCGACACCGCCGCCGAGGCCTGCGCCTCCGCCGAGGCGATCGCCGCGCCCGCCCCGCCGGCCACCGAGGCCAGCGCCGAGGCGGCCGAGGCCGCGGCGCTCGCGCCCTTCTTCACCTCGGCCGCCGCCGAGGAGGCCACGCTCTCAGCGCTCTTGCCGGAGGAGCAGCCCGCCAGCACCGCGGCGCCCGCCACCGCCACCGCCGACACCCAGGCCACCGCACGTCGTCGGCGCCGCACCACCGGTGCGTCCAGGTCCTGCGCGGTGGCCCTCGGCGGGGTCGGGAAGCTGGCGCGGGTGAGCGGCTGGCGGTCCATGCGGTCCCTCGTTTCCGGGTCGGCGCCGGGCTGCCCGGCACACCTCCCCGCCACCATCCGAGGGCCCGCCGACCGCCGCCAGCAGGGCTGCTGCCTCCGGGTGAACCGGCCCGCGGACGGCACCGGCCCGCGGACGCCTCCGGGGCCGCCCGCACCGGCCCCGGAGGCGTCCGCTTCGCGGGCCCGGCTAGGAGAGCCCCGAGCCCTCCTGCGAGTCCGCCTCCACCGCCGCCCGCTCCTCGCGCAGCCGCACCACGTGCCGGCGCCGCGCGACCACGCCGTACGCCCCGGCGACACTCGCCACGAAGGACACCAGGCCGACCCACGGCCGGTCGAAGACGTGGCCGGTCAGGTGGTCCAGCGAGTACCGGCCGGCCCCGGCCAGGCCGATCGCCAGCCCGGTCGCACCGAGGAAGGCCGGGTACTCGTAGCCGCCGGACATGGCGAAGAAGCCGGCCGGCGCGTGCACCGACACCGCCCCCGCCATCGTCCCGGCCACCACCGCGCCGGCCGCCGGGGTGGCCAGCCCGGCCACCAGCAGCGCGCCGCCGCCCGCCTCGCCGAGGCCGGCCGCGAGCGCGCTCTCCCGGGCGGGGTGGAACCCCATCTGCTCCATGGCCTGGGTGGCGCCCTCCAGGCCGCCTCCCCCGAACCAGCCGAACAGCTTCTGGGTGCCGTGCGCGATCAGCACCCCGCCGACCGCGCTGCGCAGGGCCAGCAGGCCCAGGTCCTTACGGTTCGGGCACACGCTCATGTCGCATCCTCGCTTCCACGGCAAAGGGGCCCGCTCGGAGGCGGTCCTGCCTCCATAGCAACCGAGGGCGCCCGCCCCTTCGACTCGGGGCCGCCATCCGGGCGAATCCGCCCCCGACCAGGAATGAACCGCACGGGGGACGAACCGCACGGGGGACGAACCCCACGGGAAGGAACCGCACGGGGAGGACACACACGGGGAGAGATGCACGCCACGCCCGGCCGCGGGGCGTGGCGGACCGACCGCCCGGGGGTCCGCGGTCATGCTGGGGCCCATGTTCGTCTTCAACCTGGGCAGTGCCTTCATCACCTTCTTCGCCGTGGTCGGCCCGCCGAAGACCCTGCTGGCCTTCGCCCGGCTGGCCGGGACCCGGAGCAATCTGGAGCTGCGCCGGCTGGCGGCGCTGAGCACGGCCATCTCCGCGGTGATCGGGCTGGTGCTCGGCTTCGGGGCGGACGAGCTGACCACCCTGTTCCACATCAGCGACCAGTCCCTCCAGCTCGCGGGCGGGGCGATCTTCTTCGTGTACGCCGTCGCGCTGGTCTTCGGCGTCCACCTCGGCTCGGACGGCGAGGAGGACGACCACCTGGCGAACCCGCTGGTGGACGGCATCCGCGAACTGCTGCTGCCGTACATCGCCAGCCCACTGGCCATCACGGCCGTCCTGGTCGCCTCGCTCAACCAGGACAACTGGGGCTGGAAGGCCGCCGTCTCCGGGGCGTACGTCGCCGTCGCGGTGATCAACTACCTCTGCGTGGCAGTGCTCGCGCCGCTGATGCGCCGCACCCACCGCACCTCGCTGGAGGTGCTCTCCCGGCTGCTCGGGCTGCTGCTGGCGGCGGTCGGCGTCGAGCTGTTCCTGGAGGGCCTGGCCGGGCTCGGGGTGCACCTGCCGGCGGCGCACTGAGCCGGCGGCACGGAGCCTCGGCAGCGAGCCGCGGACCGCGGGCCCGGTGCCCGTCGGCCGGCCGGCACCCGGCCGGCCCCGGTCAGGGCGCCGAGAGGACGGCCAGCACCTCGCCGATCCGCTCGCGCACCAGCGGGTCGGCGACCAGGCCGTCCGGGCCGACCGCGCCGCGCTCCAGCGGAAGCCGGACGCAGGCCCCCTCCCGGACCGCCGCGCCGGTGTAGCCGAGGACGGTGCGCAGGGTGGCCTCGGCCCCCAGGCCGCGGCCCGGTCCCGCGGCGTTGATCCAGCCGGTCGGCTTGTCCGAGATCTCGACCCCGCCGACCGTCCAGTCCAGCAGGTTCTTGAAGGCGCCCGGCAGCGTCCCGGCGTACTCGGGGGTGCAGACCAGCAGGGCGTCGGCCGCCTCGATCGCGGCCCGCAGCGCGGCCACCGGTTCCGGCAGCGGATCGGTGTCGTGGTCCGGGTTGAAGTGCGGCAGCCCGGCCAGCCCGTCGTAGTACGCGGTCCGCAGGCCCGGGGTGGCGGCCGCCACCGCGGCCGCGGTCCGCAGCACGGTCTCGTTGACGGAACCGGCCCGCAGGCTCCCCGGCAGCAGCAGGATGTGGCGCTCGTTCGGCATGCCGGGCAACCTACTCCCTGACGTCCGCGTCAACGCCAGGCGGCGCCCGGGCGGGCGCTCAGCGCGGCACCACCGGCCGCCAGGGCACCGGGCTGGAGAGGATCATCGAGCTGGCCGGCTGGCCGTAGCCGCCGAGCCGGTCGCACACCGCCTCGAACTCGGCCATCGTCGAGACCGCGACCAGCAGCACGCAGCACGCCCCGCCGGTGACCCGGTGCAGCTGGATCACCTCCGGCCAGGTCGGCACCTCCGGGTCGCGCAGCACGCAGCGCGGGCCGTAGCACTGGATCTGGACCAGCGCGGTGATCGGCAGCCCGGCCCGGGTGAGGTCCACGTGGGCGTGGTAACCGCTGATCACGCCCTCGGACTCCAGCCGCCGGACCCGTTCGGCCACCGCGGGTGCGGACAGGCTCACCCGGCGGGAGAGTTCGTTGTAGGAGAGCCGGGCGTCGGCCTGGAGCTCGGCGAGCAGACGGCGGTCGACGGCGTCCAAGGCGACCTCCCGGTGGTCGGGATCAAGGGTTTTCCATTTGCAAGGCGAATCGGCCGAACGCCTTGCGAACGAAAGCTCCGAAGGCGGTTGCGATGCCCGCCGACCATTCAAGCGGGAGGCACCCCCGCCGCACAATGGGCACCCGGTGGAACCCGGCAGTCCGGCTGGTCACCGCACCGGGCGACGGGGCCCGGAGGATCAGGAGGTATCGGGATGGGGCACGACACGGTGGAGAAGCCCAACCTGTCGTTCGGTCGGGGCGGGGCGCCGGCCCGGGGCACCCCCTACGCCCGGTACGCGCGCCTGGAGGAGCTGCACGGCCTGCAGCACCCGCTCAGCGAGGAACCGGCCGAGCTGTCGTTCATCGTCACCACCCAGGTGATGGAGCTGCTGTTCGACCTGCTGCGGCACGAGTGGACGCTGGCCCGGCAGGCGCTGCGCGAGGACGACCTGACCGCCGCGCTGGCCGCGCTGCGCCGGAGCACCCACGCGCAGGACGTGCTGGTGGAGTCCTGGGACCTGCTGGCCACCATGACCCCGCGCGAGTTCAACTCCTTCCGCTCGCTGTTCGGTGAGGCCTCCGGCTTCCAGTCCGCCGCCTTCCTGCAGCTGGAGTTCCTGCTCGGCAACAAGAACGCCGCGCTGCTGAAGATGTACGACGGGATGCCCGACACCCAGGCCGAGCTGACCGAGGCGCTGCGCTCCCCCGGTCTGTACGACGAGGCCCTGGAGCTCCTGGCGCGCCGCGGCCTGGCCCCGCACCGGTCGCCCTCCGAGCAGCGCTACCAACCGTCCGCGGAGGTCGAGGCGGCCTGGCGGCGGGTCTACACCGAACCGGAGCCGGCCGACCTCCAGCCGCTCGGCGAGGCCCTGCTGGACGTGGCCGAGCGGGTCACCCGGTGGCGCCAGCGCCACCTCTCCACGGTCAAGCGGACCATGGGCGGCAAGCCGGGATCGGGCGGCTCCAGCGGGCTGGCCTGGCTGCGGAAGTCGGCCGAGCAGGACGTGTTCCCGGAGCTGTGGACGATCCGGGACGGCCTGTGACGGGCACACCCCGGACGGGCCCGGACACCACGGGCACGGGCACGGGCACAACGGGCAGGACGGGCCCGGGCACGACCGGCACGGGCAGGACGGGCACGACCGCCCCGGGGACGACCGGGGCGGGACGGACCGCGCACACGGAGGACGAGGGAGGGACGGGCATGACCACGCGCGAGGACTGCGCGGCGCTGGACGCCGCCGACCCGCTGGCGGCGTTCCGCGAGGAGTTCGCGCTGCCGGACGGGGTGATCTACCTGGACGGCAACTCGCTGGGCGCGCTGCCGGTGCGCACGCCCGAGCGGGTGCGCCGGGTGGTCGAGGAGGAGTGGGGCCGGGAGCTGATCCGCAGCTGGAACGACGCCGGCTGGTTCGAGCAGCCGTACCGGCTGGGCCGGCGGATCGCGCCGCTGGTCGGTGCCGGACCGGCGGAAGTGGTCGTCTGCGACACCACCTCGGTCAACCTGTTCAAGGTGCTGTCGGCCGCGCTGCGGCTGCGCCCGGACCGGCGCACGGTACTCGGCGACGCCGAGGCCTTCCCGACCGACCTGTACATCGCCGAGGGCGTGACCGGCCTGGTCGAGGGCGCGCGCAGCGCGCTGATCCGCCCCGAGGAGCTGGACCGGCACCTGGACGGGGACGTCGCCGCGGTCGTCCTCTCGCACGTGGACTACCGCACCGGCGAGCTGCTGGACATGCCGGGGATCACCGCCCGGGTGCAGGCCGCGGGTGCCCTGATGATCTGGGACGTGTGCCACTCGGTGGGCGCGCTGCCGGTCGGACTCGGCGCCGCCGGCGCGGACTTCGCGGTCGGCTGCACCTACAAGTACCTGAACGGCGGCCCCGGCTCGCCGGCCTTCCTGTACGTCGCCGAGCGGCACCTGGCGGCCGGCCCGCTCCAGCCGCTGAGCGGCTGGTTCGGCCACGCCCGGCCGTTCGCCTTCGAGCCCGGGTACGACCCGAAGCCGGGCATCGGCCGGTTCCTGACCAGCTCGCCCTCGCTGCTCGGCCAGGCCGCCCTCGGCGCCTCCCTCGACATCTGGGAGCGGGTCGACCCGGCGGCCGTGCGGGCGAAGAGCCTGGCGCTGACCGACCTGTTCGTCGCGCTGACCGAGGGGCTGGACGGCGTCGAGGTGGTGACCCCGCGCGAGCACGGCCGGCGGGGCAGCCAGGTCGCGCTGCGGCACGCCGACGGCTACCCGGTGGTGCAGGCGCTGATCGAGCGCGGGGTGATCGGCGACTTCCGCGCACCGGACCTGATGCGCTTCGGCTTCACCCCGCTCTACCTGTCGTACACCGAGGTCTGGGACGCGGCCCGGCAGCTGGCCGAGGTGCTGGAGAGCGGCGAGTGGCGGGCGGAGCGCTTCTCCCGCCGGGGCGAGGTGACGTAGCCGGGGCTTCGACCCTTTGCCATTAATAATGTGCAGCATTAATATTGTCCCATGGCAAGGACGTCGGCGGGCCACGAGACCCGCGAGAAGCTGCTGGCGGCGGCGGAGGAACTCTTCGCCGCCCGGGGCGTGGAAGCCGCTCTGACCAGGGACATCATCCGCCGGGCCGGGCAGAGCAACCCGTCCGCCGTGCAGTACCACTTCGGCTCCCGCGAGGGCCTGCTCGACGCGATCATGGCGGGCCGCCAGGAGCGCACCGAGCAGGCCCTCGCGCCGCACCTGCCCGCACTCGCGGACGCGGACCTGCCCGGACTGCTCGGCGCCCTGGTCGCGGCCGAGGCCACCGAACTGCGCACCGACCGGGGCCGGCACTGTCTGCGGATCTCCGCACAGGTCAGCCACAGCAGCGGGGTCCGCACCCGCACCCCGCACCCGACCCTGGCCGGCGGCGGCTACTGGCGCCTGATCGAACTGGTCGAGGAGCGGATCTCCGCCCTGCCGGAGCCGATCCGGCTGGAGCGGATCGACCTGGTCCTCACGCTGATCGGCGCGGCCTTGGCCGACCGGGCGCAGCAGTACCTGGCCGGCTCCACCCCCCTGACCGACGAGGAGACCTTCCTCGCCGACCTGGTGACGATGTCCGCCGCCATGCTCTCCTCCCCCACCCCCCGAAGGAGCAGGTCATGAACGACCTCACCGACAAGACCGTCATCATCACCGGCGGCGCCCGCGGCCTGGGCGCCGAGGCCGCCCGGCTCGCCGTCGCGGCCGGCGCCAACGTGGTGATCACCGACGTCCTGGAGGAGGACGGCAGGGCCACCGCCGCCGAACTCGGCGAGCGGGCGCGGTTCGTCCGCCACGACGTCACCTCGGAGGAGGACTGGCAGCGCGTGGTGGACCTCGCGGTGGCCGAGTTCGGCGCGCTGCACGGCCTGGTCAACAACGCCGGCATCTCCACCGGCGCGCTGCTCGCGGACGAGACCGTCGAGCACTTCCGCAAGGTCCTGGACATCAACCTGACCGGTGTCTTCATCGGCATGAAGACCGCCGTCCCGGCGATGCGCGCGGCCGGCGGCGGCTCGATCGTCAACATCTCCTCGGCGGCCGGCCTGATGGGCCTGGCGCTGACCGCCGGCTACGGCGCCTCCAAGTGGGGCGTGCGCGGCCTGAGCAAGATCGGCGCGGTCGAGCTGGGCACCGAGCGGATCCGGGTCAACTCGGTGCACCCGGGCATGACGTACACCCCAATGACCGCCTCGGTCGGCATCCGGCGCGGCGAGGGCAACTACCCCAACACCCCGATGGGCCGGGTCGGCGAGGCGCCCGAGATCGCCACCGCCGTGGTCTTCCTGCTCGCCGACGACTCCTCCTACGTCACCGGCGCCGAGCTGGCGGTGGACGGCGGCTGGACCACCGGCCCGACCGTCAGGTACGTCATGGGGCAGTGAGTCCCACGGCCGCCGGGGCCATGGCGTCGCGTCGCCGCGTCGCCATGGCCCCGGCGGCCGCCGTGACACAGCTCATGCCCGGGCCGAGTTCGACCTCCGCCGTCCTTGGGGATGCTCAGGACTGACGGAACGTCACACCCCGGGGAGGTCGTGCGTGAACCTCGAACTCGGCCCGCTCAAGCCCGAACCGGCCCCACTGCTCCTGGGCCTGGCCCTGTTCCTCCTGCTGCTGTGGGCGCTCGGCCGCCACCTGCTCCCCCGGATCGAACGGGTGCGGTCGGACCGCTGGGAGGCCACCGAGGGCCGCGCCGAACGCGCGGAGGCCCTCCTCGCCGAGGCCGAGGAGACCCGGCGCGCCCGGCTGCGGGAGCTGGCCGAGGCCCGGCACGAGGCGGCCCGGATCCGGGAGGAGTACGCCGAGCGCGGCGCGGCGGCGATGGTCGCGGCCCGCGCGGAGGGCATCCGCACCCGGGAGGCCCTGGTCGCCACCGGCCGCGCCCGGATCGCCGCCGACCGGGCCGAGGCGGCCCGCCTGCTGCGCCGGGACGTCGGCGAGCTGGCCGTCGACCTGGCGGGCCGGGTGATCGGCGAGCCGGTGCACGCGGTGGCCGCCCGGCGGCGCACGGTGGAGCGCTTCTTCGAGACGAACTGACCTGCTCCGAGCGCCGGTTCGCCACCACCGTCAGTCAGCCACCACCGTCAGTCCGCCGCCACCGTCAGCTCCTCGACCAGCGCACGGTAGACCTCGAAGGCCGGCTTGGGCGTGTAGTCGTCGCGCATCAGACCGAAGTGCGGGAACAGTCCGGCGCCCGCGCTGTCCGCGTCGCGCAGCGCGAAGAACGCGTAACCGGTGACGTTGAGTTCGGCGGCCAGGCCGGCCACCGCCCGGACCACCTCCGCTACCACCTCGGCCTGCCGCTCCTCGCTCCGGCCGGGACCGGTGGGCCAGCCGTTCTCGCAGATCCACACCGGAACACCCGGTCCGATCCCGGCCCGGGGCAGCGAGTCCCGGCGGAAGCCGGTGAGCACCGCCCTTACCGCGTCGACAAGTTGGCCCGGCGGGACGGGACGGAAGACGTCCGGGAAGAAGTCCAGGCCGACGTAGTCCAGGGCGCGGTGGAAGCGCTCGTCGGCGAGCCGGCCGAGTTCGGGCCAGAAGGTGTCCGCGGGGTCGAAGGTGGGCACCGCGTTGAAGCCGACGGACAGTCGGTCGAATCCGTGGGCCAGCGCCTCCTCCTTGGCCGCGACCACCCCTTCGACCAGCGCCCGGCGGACGTTCGGGATGCCGCCGTCCACCGGCGGGAGGTCGAGGTTGGGCTCCTCGCAGATCTGGATGCGGGCGAGGCGGTGCCCCTCCGTCCGGACCGTCCGCCGGACGAAGTCCAGCCAGCCCGCCAACTCCCCGCCGCGCTCCCGGTACTGGACCACCAGGTCGAGCCGGCGCCCCTCGACGGCGTACTGCTCGGGCCGCTCGGGGGTGTGCTCGCCGCCCGGGTGGGAGCGGTAGGCGCGGACCAGGAACTCCGCCGCGCCGCCCTGGAGTTCGCGCAGGGCGGCGGTGATCCTGGCCGGGTCGTCGGGGCGGACGGGCGCGACCACGGCGGTGTCGTCGCCCACCAGCCCGCCGGGGTAGATGCCGAAGGTGAAGGTCATGGAGCCACCGTAGCCGATATTTTTGGAGTCACATCAATTTTGCAGCGACTCCAAGCCCGAGGGGTAGAATCCGGCCATGGGACTTCGCGAACTCAAGAAGCAGCAGACCCGGGAACTGCTCTCCGACACGGCCATGGGCCTGTTCGCCGAGCGCGGCTTCGACCGGGTCACGGTGGTCGAGGTGGCCCGGGCCGCCGGGGTCTCGCCGAACACCGTCTTCAACTACTTCCCGACCAAGGAGGACCTGTTCTTCGACCGGCAGGAGGAGGTGGTGGCCCACCTCGCCGAGGTGGTCCGGCGACGCCCCGCGGGCCGTTCCGCCGTGGCCGCCGTCCGCGCCGACCTGCTGGCGGCCTTCGCGAGCGGAGAGCCCACGGTCGGGCTGAACCCGGGGATCGCGGCGTTCTGGCGGATCGTCGAGGACAGCGCCGCCCTGCGGGCCCGGCTGCTGGAACTCGGCGAACGGGCCGAGGCGGCGCTCGCGGCCACCCTCGCCGAGGAGTCCGGAGCCGCGCCGGACGACCCGCTCCCCCGGATCGTCGCCGGAGCGGTCGCGGGGGCCCACCGGGCGGTGCTCGGCGAGATCCGGCGGGCCATGGTGGCCGGGGAGCCGGCCGAGGAGGCCCGGGCCCGGGCCGAGGCGGCGGTGGAGCGGGCCTTCGGCCTGCTCTCCTCCGGCCTGGCCGACTACCCGGCCGGACGGTAGCCGTCGGGCGGTAGCCGTCGGACGGCAGGACGGTAGCCGGCAGCCGGCCACGGCCGGGCGTCGGCGCATCGGGCAGGCACTTCGGGCGTGGACGGAAACGGCGCAGGCCGCCCGAGTCCGGTCGACTCGGGCGGCCTGCGCCGCTATTGGACCGCTCAGCCGATCGGCCGGTCAGTCCCGGGGCCGCGGGGCCCTACCGCGCGGACGGCCACGCACCCCCCCGACCGGGCGGCACCGGGGGCGGCCCCGGCGGCGGCCGGGCCGGCCCCGAGGGCGAGGCCGCACCCGGCCAGGACGGCCGCTCCGGCGCCCGCGCCGAGCGCGGCCCGGACGAGGCTGCGCCGGGCCGGCCCGGCCGGGCAGCCGCTCTCCACGGCGTTGTCCACGGTGTCGTCCACGACGTTCTCCGCCCCGGGATCCGCGGCCCGCGCGGTGTGCGGGAACGGGCAGGACCCGGTGGCTGCGGTGTGGTCGGTCATCAGGCGGCCTTCCGGATCTCGAGCAGGGCGGGAATCGGGGCGAGGTCTTCGAGCAGCTCGCCGGTGGCGCCGTCGAGCTGCCCGCGGGCGTCGGCGGACAGCCGGTCGACCGGGGTCCAGCCCTCGGGCCGGTGGGCGGCGGCGACCAGGTCGCCGACCCGCTTCATCCCGGCGTTCACCCGGACGAGCACCTGCGGGTCCCGCTCGTCGAGCAGCGGCTGGAGCAGGGTCAGCAGTTCCCGGGTGCCGGCCAGGTTGGCCTGGGCGGTGGCCAGGTTGGTGCCGCTGCCCATGTCGGTGTCGCCGGTCAGCTCGAACTGGAGGGTGTTCTCCAGGATCTCGTGGGCGCGCAGCGGCAGGTCGCCGGGGGCGAAGTCCTGCCCGGGGAAGTCGTGCGCCAGCCGGTCGACGTTCTCGGCCAGGTCGTCGGCGACGGGTGCCAGCTCGGCGGCGGACCGGTCGTGCCAGAGGCCGTACTCCAGCCGCAGGAAGCCGGTGAAGCCCGGGTCCTGCTCCTTGCCGGGCAGTCCGTCCGGGCGGCCGTCGATCTTGCCGTCGAGGTCGGCGAAGGTGCCGTACGCGGCGCCGAGCGAGGCGTACTGGAGGTGGGCGGTGAGCCAGTCGGCCTTCGCCGTGGCGAGGTCGCCGGAGCGCACGTCGGCCCGGAGCTTGTGGCTCTCCGTCACCAGCGTCGCGAGGCCCTGGTCGACGTACTGCCGGTAGCTGTCGAGCGGGGCCTTGAGGTCCTCCTCGGCGACCGGCTTGACGGCCTTGACCGCGGCGGCGCCGCTGATGTGCACGGCGGCCGAGGTGACGGGCTTGCCGCCGGTCGGCACACAGCGCCAGGCGTAGTCCCCGGAGCCGATGGTGGCGGTCAGGGCCCGGGTGGTGCCGGGGGCCAGGCCCTCGATCTCCCCGTAGACCGCGCCGGTGCCCGGGTCGACCAGGTAGACCTCGGAGACCCTGTCACCGGTGTTGCGCATCTGGAACACCTGCTGGCCGGGCTTCGGGGCGGCGAAGCCCTTGCCGCACTCCCGCTCGGAGACGGCGACGGTGGCGGAGCCGCCCTGCTTGCCGTCGCTGACCGCGATCACGGCGCCGGCCAGCACCACCGGGACGGCGACCGCCGCGGCCGGCAGCACCCAGCGCGGCCGCCCGGCCCGCACCGCCGGGGCCGGGGCCGGGGCGGGAGCGGGCGCCGGAGCGGGAGCGGGCGCCGGGGAGCCCTTGCTCCCGCCGCCACGGACGCCCTCGACGAACAGCGTCATCACGATGCCCAGGTACGCGACGTAGCCGACGACCTGGAGCACCGTCATGGTGACGGTCAGGTTGAGGGTGCCCTGGACCAGCGTCGCGTACCAGGACGAGGCGTCCAGGTGCCCGCTCAGGTCGAAGGCGTACGAGCTGCCGCCGCCGACCAGCCCGGACTCCTGGAGGTCGCGCAGGCCGTAGCCGAGCACGCCCGCCGCGACGACGATCAGGCCGGCCCCGGTGATGGTGAAGAACCGGGTGAGGTTCATCCTCAGGGCCCGCCGGTACAGGCCCCAGCAGAGCCCGGCCGAGAGCACCAGCCCGACGGCCGCGCCGATCAGCGGCCCGGTGGACTCCCCGGCGGTGCGCACGTTGGTCCACAGGAAGAGCGAGGTCTCCAGGCCCTCGCGGGCGACGGCGAGGAAGCTGGTGAGCACCAGCGCGCCGGCCCCCATCGCCAGCGAGGCCTGGACCTTCTCCTTGATCTCGGCGGAGAGGGTGCGCGCCGAGCGCCGCATCCAGAACACCATCGCCGTCACGAAGACGACCGCGATCAGGCTGAGCACTCCTCCGAACGCCTCCTGGGCGTGGCCGGAGAGGTTGGCGGCGGTGAAGGTGAGCACCGCGCCGAAGCTCAGGCTGAGCGCGAGGGCCGCCGCGACGCCCGTCCAGACCTGGGGCAGCCGGGTCTTCTGGTCCGCCCGGACCAGCGTGGCGATCAGGATCGACACGATCAGTCCGGCTTCCAGGCCCTCGCGCAGGCCGATCAGGAAGCTGGGAAACGCCTCGTCCCACATGCGGCGGGCTCCTCCCCCGGGCCGGCCCGGGTCGTTCACCTGTCCTCGGCTCCGCCGCGGTGGCGGCGGAGCGGCACAGCCGAGCGCCCCGGACACGGCGGTCCAGGGCGCCTCGACTTAGCTTAGGCAAACCTTAGAGCGGGCGAGGTCAACAGCACCCCGGCTTCAGGTAAGGGTTCGGTATGAACTCCCCCCGGTCCGGCCGAAGCGAGCGGACCTGCCGGACCTGCCGGACCGGGCGGACCGGGCGGACCGGCCGGAGCGGGCGCGGGCCTCCGGAGCGGGCGTCAGGAGCCCCCGGCCACCCGCCCGGGGGCCCGGTCGCGCGCCAGGGGAGGCGGTCAGCCCCACCACTGCTCCGGCACCGGCTCCGGCTCGGACGACTCCGGGACCGTCACCGGTTCGGCGCAGCGCACCAGCAGATCGCCCTCCTCTGTCCCGGCGACGAGGTAGCCGCACTCGCGCAGCACGACCGCGGCCGCGCCGCTCAGCGCCGCGAGCGCCTCCCGGGAGGGCGGCCCGCCCGACTCCGCGCCCGGCGTCCAGCCGACCACCACGCCCTCGGGGTGACGGTCGATCCACAACGGTGAGGGGCCCGGTCCGGTGTCGAACCCGGCGCGGGACAGGGCCTCGGTGACGTCCTCGAAGAGTTCACGGTGATCCACCATTGGCGCAGCGTAGGCCCCGGACCACGGGACCTCCGGACGCGGCGCGCGCCGAAACGGTTCAGCGGCACTCGACCGCAGCATCGGCACCCGTTGGGCCGAGCGGCGGCCAGCCGATCGGGCGTCAGGGCCCCCCGTCCGGCCCGACACGCGCGGCCGGACGGGCCGATGGACGTGCACAGTCGGCCCCCTGCCGACAGCATGACAGAGTAAGCGCTCCATCACCCTGAGCAACGGTCCCAGTGGAACGCCTGGTCCGCGCGCCGGTCCCGCCGGCGGGCCCGTATCGAGAGGTCCCATGATCACAACACTTCGCCGGCCGGCGCTCCCGCCGGCGGGCCTCCAACCCGGCACGCCGAGGACGCCGGGGAGCCCGTCGTGAGAGCCGACCAGCAGTCGCAGCCGGGACCGGTGACCACCACGCGCGCCAACCCCGCCAACAAGGCCGAGGCCCTCGCCGACTGGACCGACGGCCGGCTCGGCATCTACTCCCTGGCCAAGTCCAACCTGCGCAAGATCTTTCCCGACCACTGGTCCTTCATGCTGGGCGAGATCGCGCTCTACACCTTCGTCATCATCATCCTCACCGGCGTCTGGCTCACCATGTTCTTCACGCCGAGCATGGGCGAGGTCGTCTACGACGGGTCGTACGTCCCGCTCCGGGGCATCCCGATGTCCGAGGCCTTCTCGTCGACGGTCAAGATCAGCTTCGACGTGCGCGGCGGCCTCCTGATGCGCCAGATCCACCACTGGGCCGCCATCGTCTTCGTCGCCTCGATGCTGACCCACATGATGCGCGTCTTCTTCACCGGCGCCTTCCGCAAGCCGCGCGAGATCAACTGGGTCTTCGGGGCACTGCTGCTGATCCTCGGGATGTTCGACGGCTTCATGGGCTACTCACTGCCGGACGACCTGCTCTCCGGCACCGGCATCCGCTTCATGGAGGGCGCCGTCCTGGCCGTCCCGATCGTCGGGACGTACCTTCAGTTCTTCCTCTACGGCGGCGAGTTCCCGGGGCACGACATCATCCCCCGGCTGTTCACCGTCCACGTCCTGCTGATCCCCGGGATCATGGTGGGCCTGCTGGCGGCGCACCTGATCCTGGTCTTCTACCACAAGCACACCCAGTTCGCCGGGCCCGGCCGGACCAACACGAACGTGGTCGGCATGCCGCTGCTGCCGGTCTACACGGCCAAGGCGGGAGGCTTCTTCTTCCTGGTCTTCGGCGTGGTCGCGGTGATGTCGGCGATCGCCACCGTCAACCCGATCTGGATGTACGGCCCGTACCGTCCGGACCAGGTGACCACCAACGCCCAGCCGGACTGGTACATGGGCTTCTCCGAGGGCCTGATCCGGGTGATGCCCGGCTGGGAGATCAGCGTCTGGGGCGGCCACACCCTCAACCTCGGGGTGTTCGTCCCGCTGATGGTCTTCCCGACCGTCCTGCTGGCCATCTGGTGCTACCCGTTCCTGGAGGCCTGGATCACCGGGGACCGGGGCGAGCACCACATCGCCGACCGGCCGCGCAACGCCCCGGTCCGCACCGCCTTCGGCGCGGCCTGGATGAGCCTCTACCTGCTCCTGCTCGCCGGCGGCGGCAACGACCTGCTGGCCACCCACTTCCACCTCTCGATCAACGCGATCACCTACGCGGTGCGGATCGGCTTCTTCACCGTGCCGCTGGTCGTCTTCGTGATCACCAAGCGGTGGTGCCTGGGCCTGCAGCGCAGGGACAAGGAGAAGGTGCTGCACGGCCGGGAGACGGGTGTCATCAACCGGCTCCAGCACGGCGAGTTCGTCGAGGTGCACGCCCCGCTGCCGCAGGGCCGGCTCTTCACCCTCACCTCGCACGACCAGCCCCAGCCCTCCGTGCTGCCGCCCGAGGTGGACGAGAACGGGGTGGCCCGCAAGGCCGGGCTGTGGACGCGCGCGCGGGTCAAGCTCTCCCGCGGCTTCTACGGCGAGTACAGCCAGATCGCCAAGCCCACCGTCGAGGAGCACGAGGAGATCAGCAGCGGCCACGGCCACCACTGACCCCCGCCCCGACATCGGAGAGGGCCCGCGGCGCCGGGAACGGCGCAGCGGGCCCTCGTCGTCACCCTCGGCCGCCGGGCCGTACCGGCCGGGCGGCCCGCGTCGGTGCGCTCAGCCGCGCAGGACGGCCGGGACGACGGCGAACAGCGCCGCGGTCACGGTCACCGAGAGGCAGAGCGCCGCCCAGCGGGCGCAGATCCGGCGGCACTCGACCCGGTACCGGGCGGCCAGTCGGCGGCAGCGCTCCACGGCGCGGTCGACGACCTCCTCCGCGTAGCGCAACCGGTCGGCGGCGTATGCCTGTTCGAGGTTCTCCCGCTCCGCCGCCGGAAGCCACGGGAACTGCGCGGCGAACGCGCGGGCGTCCCGCTCCGCCGCCGCGACCTCCGCCTCCCAGGCCAGGAACCCCTCGATGCGGGCGAACTCCGCCCGGGTGTCGACCCGGGACCTCACCCGGCCGCCCGCGCCGGCGGGCCTGCCCGGGCGAGGGGTCCGCGCCCTCGGCGGACGCTGTCTGCCACCCATGACCGCTCCTCCAGTCCTGTCGAGCCGTCCCGCCGGAAAGCCTGCGGGGCCGGACTCCCAGCGGTGATCGCTCCGCGACCAGGCAACTACTACCAGCGACGAACCGCAGGTGGCGGGCGGCTCGCCACAGCCCGTACGGCCGGGAAAAACTTGCGTGCCGCGCACTATTGCGCATCGCGCACCTTTTGCCGGACAGTGGTTCCCATGACAGAGGATCAGCCCGGGCTGCGGGAACGGAAGAAGGCCGCGACACGGGAGGCCCTCGGCTGGGCGGCACTGCGCCTGGCGGTGGAGCGGGGGCTGGAGAACGTCCGGGTGGAGGACATCGCGGCGGCCGCCGGGGTCTCCCCCCGCACCTACAACAACTACTTCTCCAGCAAGGCCGAGGCGATCATCTCCCGGCACCGCGACCGGGTCCTGCGGGCCGCCGCGGTGCTGCGCGGCCGCCCGGCGGACGAACCGCTCTGGGAGGCGCTGACCCGCTCCCTCGTCGCACCGTACGACGGCGCGCCGGAGGGGCCCGACCCGGCCTGGACCGCCGCCGTGCGGCTGCTGCTGCGCGAGCCGGCGCTCCAGGCCGAGCTGGTCCGCGGCGGCGCGGCGGTCCGGACGGAACTGACCGCCGCGGTGGCCGCCCGGACCGGGACCGACCCCGACCGGGACCTCTACCCGAAGCTGGTCGCCTCGGCCGCACTCTCCGCGCTCCAGGTGGCCAACGAGCACTACCTGGCCGCCGACCCGGTGGTGCCGTTCCAGCCGCTGCTCACCGAGGCGCTGCGCCAGGTGGCGGCCGGGCTGCCCGACCCTTCGTCCCGGTGAACCCACCGCATCCAAGGGGGATTTCGACATGAGCAACACCACCGAAGACGTCGTCGTCGTCGGCGCCGGCCCGGTCGGGCTGTTCCTGGCCGGCGAACTGGCACTGGCCGGGGTCCGGCCGGTGGTCCTGGACCGGCTGCCCGCGCGCTCGGGCGAACAGAAGGCCAACGGGCTGGTCGGCCAGGTGCTCCGGCTGCTCGACCACCGCGGCCTGTACCAGCCGATCAGCGGCGTCCCGGGCGCGCCGCGGCCCGTGCCGCGTTTCGTGTTCGGCGCCTTCCCGCTGGAGCTCGACCGGCTCGACCCGAACCCGCTGCACGCCGTGCCCGTACCCCAGCACCGGATCGAGGAGGTGCTGGAGGAACGCGCCCGCGAACTGGGCGTCACCGTGCGCCGGGGCCGCGAGGTCACCGGCCTCCGCCAGGACCCGACCGGGGTGACCGTCGAGGTCCACGGGCCCGACGGCGCCGAGCAGCACCGCGCCCGCTACCTGGTCGGCGCGGACGGCGGCCGCAGCACCGTCCGCAAGCTCGCCGGGATCGGCTTCCCCGGTACCACCTCGCCCGACCCGGTCTCCCGCGTCGCCCACGTGCTGCCGCCCGAAGGGCTGCGCACCACCGACAGCGGCGAGGTCCTGCTGCCGGGCTGCCCGACCCCGTTCCGCGTGTACACCCACACCCGCACCGACCACGGCGTGTTCGTGATCGCCCCGTTCAGCCCGGAGGCCGTCATGATCGCCACGGTCGAGTGGGGCGGCCCGCCGGTGGACCGGCACGCCCCGCTCACCCTGGACGAGCTGCGCGCCAGCGTCCGCCGGGTCACCGGCGCCGACCTACCGCTCGCGCCGGCCCGCACCGCCGGTCCCTTCACCCCGCGCCGCACGGTCGGCCACAACACCCGGCTGGCCGAGCGCTACCGCGACGGCCGCGTGCTGCTGGTCGGCGACGCCGCCCACGTGCACGCCGCGACCGGCGGCCCGGGCCTCAACCTCGGCCTCCAGGACGCCGCCAACCTCGGCTGGAAGCTCGCCGCCGACCTGCGGGGCTGGGCCCCGCCCGGCCTGCTGGACAGCTACCAGAGCGAGCGCCGCCCGGTCGGCGAGCGGGTGTTCATGCACTCCCAGGCCCAGACCGCCCTGATGGCCCCCGGCGCCGGCACGACCGCGGTGCGCGCCCTGTTCGGCGAACTGCTGGCGCACCCGGACAACCTCGCCCGGATCGCCGCGCTGCTGGCCGGCAGCGACGTCCGCCACGACGTCGGCTGCCCGCACCCACTGGCCGGGCGCTTCGCCCCGGAGCTCACCGCGAACACTCCCGACGGGCCCGTCCGGATCGGCGAACTCGCCCGCACCGGGCGCCCGTTGCTCATCGACCTCACCGGCGGGGAGCTCGGCCTCGCCGGGGCCGCAGCGGGCTGGAAGGACCGGATGGACCTCGTCACAGCCCACGCTCCGCAGCCGCCGGCCGGCGCGCTGCTGCTGCGCCCCGACGGCTACGTCGCCTGGGCAACCGACGCCGACCGGCCGGACGACGAGGGACTGGTCCGGGCACTGCGCACCTGGTTCGGCGCCGCCGGCTCCTGACCCCCGCCACCGGTGCCCCGCGGGGGCGGTACCGCCGGCGACACGGACGGGCCCGCCCCGGCGCTTCCGGGGGCAGGCCCGTCCGCGTCCCGCACGGGGCGGCCGGGGAGCCGCCGAACGGGTGGGGGACAATGGGCGCATGTCCCGACGTCGTTCCGCGCACCGCCCCGCCGCACCGCGCCTGCTGCCCTCCTCCCCCTGCCCGTGCGGCCTGCCCGCCGCCTACGGCGACTGCTGCGGCCGGATGCACCGGGGCCAGACGGCGGCCACCACCGCCGAGTCCCTGATGCGCTCCCGCTTCAGCGCCTTCGCCGCGCAGGACGAGGCGTACCTGCTGCGCACCTGGCACCCGGACACCCGGCCCGACGAGGTCGACTTCGACCCGGGGCTGCGCTGGACCGGCCTGGAGGTGGTCGCCACCACCGAGGGCGGCGCGTTCCACGCGGAGGGCACGGTCGCCTTCCGGGCGCACTGGACGGAGGGCGGCGAGGACGGCGTCCTCACCGAGAACAGCCGCTTCGTGCGGCACGAGGGCGCCTGGGTGTACCTCGACGCCCTCTCGCTCGGCTGAGCCCGCCCGGCCCGCGGCCGCTACAGGTAGTCGTCCAGCCGGGCCAGCGCGAAGCCCTGCGCGGTGACCTCGTTGACGACCTTGCGCAGCAGGTCCGGCATGCTGGCCTTCCAGATGCCGGTGCCCCGGAAGTGGGTCAGGATGATGTCTCCCGGGTGCAGCTTCCGGTCGTCGTAGCGCCAGTCCATGTGGTCCGGGAAGGCCTCCTCGTTCCACATCGGCACCGCCTGCACCCCGCAGGAGGCCGCCGCGCGCAGCGTGTCGTCGTTGTACTCGCCGTACGGCGGGCGGAACAGCCGGGGGCGGACACCGATCTGCTGCTCCAGCTGGTCCTGCTGGTTGCAGATCTCCTGGCGCTGGGTCTCGTAGTCCAGCACCTTCAGGTTGCGGTGGTTGATCGTGTGGTTGTTGATCTCCACGCCCTGGGCGTGCAGGTCGCGGAAGTAGCCGTAGTTCTCGCGGGCGAGGTAGTCGGAGACGTAGGTGCTGAGCGGGATGCCCAGCTCCTCGGCCATCCGGGAGAACTCGGGGTCCTTCTCGTCACCGTCGTCGACGGTCAGGAAGACCACCTTGTCGTCGGTCGGCACCCGGTAGACGACGGGCGGGCGGCCGTCCGCGAGCTTGACGCCCCGCACCCCCGGGGTGAGCGCGGGCTTGATCGCCGGGCGCAGCGGGGCCTTCAGCGGCGGCTGTTCCAGGCCCCAGCGCTGGGCGGTCTCCAGCGCGGCACGGGCGGCCGTCTCCTGACGGGCCATCGCCTCGCTGCTGCTCCCCTCCTCCTTGCGGGCCAGGCCGGGCAGCCGGGGCTGCTCCACGGGCGGGGCGCCCGCGTGGTCGGGGCCCTCGGCGGCGGCACCGGCACCGGCCTCCGGAGCGGCGGCGGGCTCGGCGGCGGCCGGGGCGTTCGCGTCGGCGGCCGGGGTGGCCGGGGCGGCCTTCGGCACGGCGGGCGCGGCCGGACCGGCGCAGCCCGCGAGGACGGCGGAGAGGCAGACGGTGGTCAGCAGGCCGGTCCGTACACCGCGCCGGTGCTGCTGATGCCCCGTCAGATCCCTACTAATACGACAACCTGATGGTCTGTTCATGGGTGCACTGCTCCCCCGGGATGCACCACCGCCAATCCCCTCGTCACTCGCGCGGGGCAACGACGCACCGGAGGCCTTGCCGTTCCTTTGCCCGGCCGACGGGCGGCCGGGTGACCAGGGCGGGGACCGGTCGGGCCGGTGGAACCGGGACCGGTCGGGCCGGTGGAACCGGGGTCGGGGCCGGTCGGCCCGTCGGCGGGACCCGGGGCCGGCGGGAAAATCGATTGCGGCCGCGGATCCGGAATCGGATCATGCGCGCATGACGAACACCGCGCCCCGCCGCTCCGGCCCCTGGACCGTCGCCACCGCCGACGTGACCACCCCCGAGGCCCTGGACCTGCTGCGCGAGTACTACTACGACGTGGCCAACCGCTACTACCGGCTGCACTTCGACCGGGAGGGCACGCCGGAGGAGCTGGAGTCCGGCCTGGCCGACTCCCCCAGCGACGACCTCGCCGCCCCGGACGGCCTCTTCCTGATCGGCCGTCACGAGGGCGTCGCCCACTCCTGCGCCGGCCTGCGCCGACTCGACGCCACCACCGTCGAGCTCACCCGCGTCTTCGTCCGCCCCGGACTGCGCGGCACCGGCGGCGGCGCCGTCCTGCTGGCCGGCGTCGACGCGGCCGCCCGCTCCCTGGGCGCGGACCGGATCGTCCTCGACACCCGCCTCGACCTGGTCGAGGCCCGGGCGCTCTACGCGCGGAACGGGTACCGGGAGATACCCGCCTACAGCCGCGGGCCGTACGCCGAGATCTGGTACGGGAAGGACCTCGACGCCCCCGGCCGGCAGGCCGGCTGACCCGCCCTACCCGGCCCCGGCCCCCGAGCGGGGCTGCGGCCCGCGCGCCAGGGCGGCCGCGAGTTCGGCCGCCGTGGGCGGGTTGGCGCCCGGGCGGGAGACGGTGAGCGCGGCCGCCGTCACCGCGCGGGTGAGGCAGGAAGCGAGGTCCGCGCCCGTCGCACGGGCGTCCAGGAAGGCGGCCATGAAGGAGTCACCGGCGCCGACGGTGTCCGCGACCGGCACCGGGACGGCCGCGGCCTCGGCCCGTCCGCCCTCGGCGGTACGGGCGAACGCGCCCTCGGCACCGAGCGTGACGGCGACCACGGCCGGGCCCAGGGCCAGCCAGCGCTCGGCGACCGCCTCGGGCCGCTCGCCCGGGTAGAGCCAGGCCAGGTCCTCGTCGCTGGCCTTGACCAGATCGCTCAGCGCCACCCACCGCTCGACCCGCCGGACGGCCTCGGCCCGGTCGCCCATCAGGGCCGGGCGCACGTTCGGGTCGTAGCTGATCCGCGCCCGCCCGCGCCAGCGCTCCACCAATGCCAGCACCGAGCCCGCGCCCGGCTCGGTGAGCGCGGCGATCGAACCGAGGTGGACGGCGGCGGGAGGCTCGGCGCACTCGCCGAACTCGGTGGGCTCGGCGAGTTCGGCGGGCGGGAGCGTCCAGCGGATGTCGAAGGTGTAGCGGGCCCTGCCCTGCCCGTCCAGCTCCACCAGCGCGGACGGCGTCCGGGCGACCTCGGCGGCCCGCACCCGCACGCCGGCCGACTCCAGGTGCCGCCGGATCAGCCGGCCGTTGGCGTCCGGCCCCAGCTCGGTGAGCAGTGTGGCCGGGCGGCCCAGCCGGGCGAGGCCGTAGGCGACGTTGGCGGGGCTGCCGCCGGGGTGCACCCGGTCCTCGCCCTCACCCGTTCGGACGATGTCGGCGACGCACTCGCCGACCACCAGGACGGGCGAAGCTGGACTGGTCACGGCGGCTCCTGGCATCCGGTACGCGGGCGTCGTCTCGACCGCCAGCCTACGGGGTGCCGCCGAGCACGGGGCGTCCGGGCACAGAAGTACGGCCGCCGGACCTGGCCAGGTTTTCCGACGGCCGTGGCTCGTCCGTCAGGGGACGATGCACTCCTGACGTTAGACCGCGCGCCCGGGCCGCGCCATCACCGTGCGCCGTCCGGGGGACCACGGTGTGTCGTCGGCCGGGACGGTGGACCGCGCGCGGACGGACCGGACCTTCCGCACCGTTCGCGCCCGGGCCGGCCCGGCGGTCCACTAGCATCCGTGGCCAGGCCCGCCCGTTCCGGCGGTCCCCGCCTCCGCTCCCGCTCCCGCCCGTGAAGTGCGGTGATCCCTCTTGCTCAGGCCCCGCTCGTCGAGCTCCCGGCCGTCCCGGCCCCGTTCCTCCCGGCCCCGCACCGGTCTCGTGCCGTCGCTCGCGCTCAGTGCGGTGCTGCTCTCCGCGAGCGTGCCGACGGCCGGCGCCGCCGACGGACTGGGCGACCCGGTCTTCCCCTCGCTCGGGAACACCGGCTACCGGACACTCGGGTACGACCTGGCCTTCGACTACCGCGCCGACACCCGGACGGTGGACGGCACGGCCGTGCTCACCCTGCGGCCCGACCGCACGCTCGCCCGACTGGAGCTGGACGCGCTCGGGCTGGCCGTGCGCGCCGTCCGGGTCGACGGGCGGCCGGCGGGTTTCGCGACCCACGACGAGAAGCTGACGGTCACTCCGGCCGCGCCGTTCCTCCCGGGCGCCGTCACCCGGCTGACCGTCGAGTACACCGCCGACCCCCGGGCCCGGGTGCCGCACACCGGCTGGATCCCCACCCCGGACGGCTTCGCGGTGGCCGGCCAGCCGAACGGCGCGCACACCGTCTTCCCGTGCGACGACCACCCGAGCGACAAGGCCCGGTTCACCATCGCGGTGACCGCCCCCGACGCCCTCCTGGGCGTCGCCAACGGGGAGTTGACGGCCACCGAACGGCTCGGCGACGGCCGCACCACCCGCCGGTACGCCTCCCGCGAGCCGATGGCCACCGAACTGGTCCAGGTCTCCGTCGGCGACTACACCGTGCGCTGGCGCACCGGCCCGCACGGCCTGCCGCTGCGCGACGTGGTGCCGACCGCCCGCGCCGCCGAGCTGGAGCCCGCGCTCGCCCTCACCCCCGGCCAACTCGCCTGGGCCGAGGCCCATCTGGGCGCCTTCCCGTTCGAGACGTACGGGCTCCTGCCGGTCAACACCGACGATCCGGCCGCGTTCGCCTTCACCGGGCTGGAGACCCAGACGCTCACCCTGTACAAGCCGAACTTCCTGCGTCAGCCCGAGCCGGCCATCGGTTCGCACATGATGCACGAGGTCGTCCACTCCTGGTTCGGCAACAGCGTCTCCCCCGCCACCTGGTCCGACCTCTGGCTCAACGAGGGCCACGCCGAGTTCTACGAGCTGGTCTACCGCTACGAGCGCGGGTGGCCGGAGGAGGGCGACGCCACGCTGGCCGACCGGATGCACCACCTCTACGGGCTGGGCGACCAGTGGCGGCACGACTCCGGGCCGGTCGCCTCCCCCACCGCCGCGAACCTCTTCGGCGGACAGCGGTACAAGGGCGGCGCGCTGGTGCTGTTCGCACTGCGGGAGAAGGTCGGGGCGGCGGCCTTCGAGCGGATCGAGCGCGCCTTCCTCGCCGCGCACCGGTACGGGAACGCGACCACCGAGGACTACGTGCGGACGGCCTCGGCGGTGTCCGGGCAGGACCTGCGGGGCTTCCTCGACGACTGGCTGTACGGGCTGCGGACGCCGCCGATGCCGGGGCACCCGGACTGGGTGGTCGGCCCGGTGGGCCTGGTGGGGGCGGCTCCGGGGGCGACCGCTCCCGGCGGGCCGGTTCCCGGGGGCCCGGCTTCCGGGGGTGGGGCCGCAGGGGCGGGC
>NZ_JBEZUT010000053.1:0-34216 GCF_040636595.1 Kitasatospora sp. NPDC036755 | reverse complement strand
CCCACCCCCAACCCCACTCCCCCAACCCCCCGCCCCCCCCATCTCCCCCGCCCCCCCCGGCCCCCCCCGCGCCCTACCCCCCGCCCGGCCCCGCGGGCCACGCGCCCCCGGGGCCGCCCCGGTGACGGGGACCGTCAGCCACCGACGCACCCGGGACCGCGGGCGCGCCCAGGACCGCCGGCGGGGTCGCCGGCGCGCCGCCCGGCCCGGCCCCGGGCCCCTGCGCCGCACCGCCTTCGGCACCGCGGGCCTGCTCTGCCTGGTGCTCGGCACCTCGCTCGCGCTGTCCGGCCGGCAGACCCCGGTGGTGCGGGTCGAGACCTCCGGGCACGGTGCCGTCACCGGCACCACCGCCGGCGCCGCCGCCGGCACGGACACCCCCGCGGCCCCCGGCTCCTCGACCCCGGCGGGCGAGCCGCCCACCACCGCCAAGCCGTACCCGCCCTCCCCGCCGACCCGCCTGCTCGTCCCCTCCGTCGGGGTGGACGCGCCGGTGGCCGAGCTCGGTCTGAACCCGGACGGCACGGTCGAGGTGCCGTCGGCCGACCACGGCGACGAGGTCGGCTGGTACCGCAACGGCCCCACCCCCGGCGAGACCGGCCCCGCCGTGCTCATCGGGCACCTCGACACCGCGCACGGCCCGGCGGTGTTCAAGCAGCTGCCGAAGCTGCGGCCCGGCGAGCCGATCCGGATCCGGCGGGCGGACGGCAGCACCGTGGACTTCAAGGTCCGCACGCTGCTCCAGGCCGCCAAGGACCGCTTCCCGACCGAGCAGGTGTACGGCGACACGCCCACGCCCGCGCTCCGGCTGATCACCTGCGGCGGGCAGATCGGCGCGGACGGCCACTGGACGGACAACATCATCGTGCTGGCGGACCCGGCCTGACGGCGGCGGCACGCACGTGCCGTCGCGGAACCGTCCACCGCCGCCCGGGCGACCTACCAGCGGGGACGCGACCCACCAACGGGGACGCGACCGAGTCCCGACCGAGCCGCTCCCGGGGGTACGGCCGGGGCACGACCGGAGTACGACCGGCGTACGACCGGAGTGCGACCGGGGCGACGAACCCGAACAGCCGCAGACCAGGAGGGCGAGCACCGACCGTGGCAGCACCACCAGCACTCCGCCGCCGACCCGGCACCGTCCCGGTCCTCGCCCTGGCCGGCCTGGTCGTCCTGCTCGCCCTCGCCGCCCTGGCCTTCGGCCGGCCCGCCCCCGGCGGCCTGCACGACCAGGGCCCGGTCGAGGTCACCGCGCCGCCCGCGGAGTCCCTGCCGCTCTGGCCGCAGCTGCCCACCACCCCGGCGGCGGCCGCGCCCACGCCCGGTGTCACCCCGAAGCCGCCGCAGCCCGTACCGGACCTGACCGTCCCCGGGCGGGACATCACCGCCGTCGACGTCCGCGCCGTCCTCGCCAAGGACCCGGCGGTGGGCGCGGAGGAACGTCAGGCGCTCGGATCCTGCACCGGGTGCGAGGTCCGCACCCCCGAGTTCCGTGACCTCACCGGGGACGGGCAGCCCGAGCTGATCACCGTCGTCACCGTGCCCGGGCGGGTGGTGCTGCACGTCTACGCCCTCACCGAGGACCGCATGATGCCCGTCCTCCAGGTGCAGGTCCAGCCCGCGTTCAACGCCGTGACCATCGGCACCGACCTCCGGCTGTACGAGTCGACCAGCGTCGACGTCCGGACCACCAGCCAGTACCACTGGGACGGAACCAGGCTCGCGCTGACGGAGCGCAAGGACGAGGGCGTCGGATTGCTTCCGCCCACCGGCGCCGAGCCCGGCCGGTCCGCCACCGCGGCAGCCGAGCCCGGCCCCGTTCCGGGACGCCCCACCCAGCTCACGCCCAAGCAGCCGGCCCCCGAGGCCGTCGTCCCGTCCCCGCGCGCCGTCCGGCCGTCCTCCGTGCCCGTCCAGCCCTCAGCCCCCGCCGTGCTCCCGGAAGCGAAGCGATGAATCCAGTGCCCCCGGTGCCCCCAGCGGCCCCCGCCCACCCGCACATCCTCCTGGTCGAGGACGACGAGGTGATCCGCGAGGCCACCCGGATGGCACTGGAGCGCTACGGCTTCCCCGTCACCACGGCGGCCGACGGCCTGGAAGGGCTGGAGGCCTTCCACGCCGTACGGCCCGACCTGCTCCTGCTGGACGTCATGCTGCCGCTGCTCGACGGGGTCGGCCTCTGCCGCCGGATCCGGGAGGAGAGCCAGCTGCCGATCCTGATGATGTCCGCCCGCACCGACCCGGTGGACGTGGTCTCCGGGCTGGAGGCCGGGGCGGACGACTACGTGGTCAAGCCCTTCGAGAGCGCCGTCCTGGTCGCCCGGATCCGTACCGTGCTGCGCCGCATCCGGGTCGTGCCGGGCACCGACTCGCCGCCTCCCCCGGCCGCTCCGGCCGAACCCCCGACGGCACCAGAGGCCTCCCCGGCCGGGCATGTCGTCTCCCCCGCGTCCTCCCCCGCGTCCGCGTCCTCCCCCGCGCCCGTGTCCTCCCGCGCGCCCGCGCCCGTCCCGCCCGCCGCCGTCCGCAGCTTCGACGGCCTCCAGGTGGACACCGACAGCATGGAGGTCCGGGTGGACGGGCGCCTCGTCCCGCTCACCCCCACCGAACTGCGGCTGCTGCTGGAGTTCACCGCCGCCCCCGGCATCGTGCTGGAACGCTCCACCCTGCTGGAACGCGTCTGGGACTACGAGTGGGGCGCCGACACCCGGGTCGTGGACGTCCACGTGCAGCGGCTGCGCGCCAAGATCGGCTCCGGCCGGATCGAGACCGTCCGCGGCTTCGGCTACAAGCTGCGGCGCCCGGCATGACCCTGCGCCGCCAGATCGCCACCGCCGTCGCCGCCATCGCCGTCCTGGTCGCCGTGGCCGTCGGCCTGCTGGTCCACCAGGCGATGATCCGTCAACACGTCGACCAGGCCCGCGCCTCCTCCCTCACCGCCCTCGACTCCGCGCTCGCCGACTACAGCCGCGACGGCAGGAAGGCCCTCGCCGCCGGCGCCGCCCTGAACGACCCGGCCCTGCCCGACCGGTTGCACACCCTCGCCACGGCCGGCCGGCGCGGCTCACTGCTCGCCGCCGACAGGGGCGGTGAATCGATGTGGGCGGCCGTCCCGGTGCGGGAGGGAGTGCTGTCCGTCCGGATCGACTTCACCCAGGACCGCCGGGCCATCGCCGACCTGGACCGCATCATCCTGCTCACCGTCGTCGCCGCGGTCTTCACCACCGTGCTGGCCGGCGTGCTCGTCGCCGACCGGATCAGCCGCCGGCTGCGCACCGCGGCGACCGCCGCCCGGGGCATCGCGGCCGGCGGGACGGACACCCGGATCGGCGAACTCGTCGACGGCCGGGACGAAGTGGCCGACCTCGCCGCCGCCGTCGACCTGATGTCCCGCACCCTGCACCGCAGACTGGAGGACGAACAGCGCTTCACCGCGGACGTCGCCCACGAACTGCGCACCCCGCTCACCGGGCTGGTCACCGCCGCCGAACTGCTGCCGCCCGGGCGCCCCACCCAGCTCGTGCAGAACCGGGTCCAGGCGCTGCGCGGCCTGGTCGAGGACCTCCTCGAGGTCTCCCGGCTGGACGCGGACGCCGAGGCCCCCGACCTCTCCGCCGTCCCGCTGGAACGCGCGGCCCGCCGCACCGTCTCCCTCACCGGCCTGGACGTCACCGTCGAGATCACCGCCGACCGGCAGGTCCGCACCGACCTGCGCCGACTGGACCGCATCCTCGGCAACCTGATCCTCAACGCCCACCGCCACGGCGCCGGCCCGGTCCACCTGAACGTCGACGGCCCCCGGATCACCGTCCGCGACCACGGCCCCGGCTACCCCGAGGACCTCCTGCGCCACGGCCCGCAGCGCTTCCGCACCAACGCCCCCGAACGCGGCCGCGGACACGGCCTCGGCCTCACCATCGCCACCGGCCACGCCCGCGTCATCGGCGCCACCCTGACCTTCACCAACCACCCCACCGGCGGCGCCCTCGCCACCCTCACCCTCCCCCAGGACTGACCCCGCCAACGCCGAAGGGCCGGCCCGACATCCGTCGGCCCGGCCCTTCCCCCGCTGCAATGAGCCCCCTGTCGGGTTCGAACCGACGACATGGCGCCTGACCTGCGAAAATCGCGCTCCTTGACTCTCGTCGGTTAGCGTCGTTTCTCAGCCTCATGTGTGCCGATTCCGTGCCGCGAAGCGGTCCGCCGGCATGGCCAACGCCGACCGCCGTGCTGCTCGCCCCTCCGCCGGCGCCCGCCAGTATCACAGGCACACAGGTCCCGTACGAGCACTGGCCAAGGGTGGCCAGCGCTGCGCGCTCACAGGTACCGGCAGCCGCTCCCCTCATCGCGATGACCACGGAGCGCGACCAATTGAGCTGGCCCTGCACTTCGCCTCCATCTACCCCGATGGTTCGCCGGACTGGTATCGCACCCGAATATCCACGCGCCCATCACGCTTTCGGAGAGCTTTTCGTGGAATTGGAGAGAAGAAGCGATATCAGAAGCGACCAACCGGGGCACGCCATCCTCCTGAGCGTTCAGAACACCGCATGCCACTGGTGTCAGTTGAATGCATAGAGCTGGGTGGCCACTTGTGCCTTCATGGGCATGAAGACCAGGTCGGCGTCGTTCGGGCGATCTGCCCGGTTTGATCACGTGATGCCGAGGGTGACGAGCAGGATCACCCGCTTCGGCCCCCGCACCACCGCGCTGGTCGACAATGCCGTCAAGGTCCAAGGCCGGATGAGCGTTGACAGCGGCGGCGCCCAGGGCGCCGGCGCCCTGGCCGCTGTGCTCGAACGGGCACAGGAGAAAAAGGCGGCCGACGTGGACGACGCCCCGACCCGGTCACTCTCGCCAGCCGGGAGTTCCGGGCTTCCCGCGCCCACCGCGCACCGGGGAACCTCAACGCCGCAGGCGAACGATGGCTGGAAACCGGCTACGTCTTTACCGAACCGTGCGGCGCAACCCCTCCCGGCTGACCGCAACCGGGACACCTTCCACCAGCCGGTTCGCGTCCACCGCCTGCCCCCAAGAGGTCCCGCGACCCTCTGTCGGGGGGCTGGCCCTGTCGGTAACCCACGAAGGCCGGCGCGGCCCAGCTGCAAACGAGCGCGCAGCTGGGTCCGCTGCTTCGGCCGGACAGCCCGTTCAGTCGTGCGTGGCGTCGCCTCGATTGCCGCTTGTCTTCCAGGCCGCTCCTGCGACACAGAGGAGAACCACCGAGAGTCCCACGCACACCGCCCGGACCGACGAGTCCCCGGCCAGGAACCCGGTCACCGTGCCGGCGACCGCCCCCAGGACGAGTATCACGCTCAGCGTGCGGGCGCGGCCGGCCCCTGCCGACGACTGCTTCATGTCAGACCTCCATCACTCCGGCGGGCGCCGGACGGCTCGTCGATTGTCCCTACCCACTATCCGTCAGTTTTCCGTCACACCGGCAGGTCCCGGACAAATTCAGCGCGCGCTGCCAGGACGCCGAGCAGTGCCTCCTCGCGTGGCAGGATCCCGATTCGGTTGAGCATCATGTGGGCCTGGTGGAAAACCAGGTGAGCTGCACTGTGGGGAACGGCGTGGTGGGATGCCCGGTCCAGGTACGCGGCCACGACCGACGTCCATTCCTCGATCCGGTGCCGGACGACCGGATCGGATGCCAGCGATTCGGCCCGGTCCTCGATCCCCCAGCGGTCCTGTTCGGCATCGTCGCGCAACCGGGTGCGCAACTGCTCGGCGGCGTGGCCCACGTCCTGGGTCCACCACATGAAGTGCCGATGCCAGAACTGGCTCTCGCTTACCGGCCGGACTCCCTCGGGGGGAGACACCCTCTGCAGTGCGGCAACCGAGCCGCGAAGGAGCAGCACCGCCAGCGCGGCGCGATCCGGGGTCCTGGCGAGGCCAACGCCCCACAGGGCCAACTCGCTGGAGTGCTGGAACACTTCCTCGGCGAGCCGGGTGCCGGTCGGCCCGCCGTACTTTCCGTCCTCGGGTTCGTACACGGCGACGTCGGCGCCCGCGTGCCGTCCCACGAAGGGGCGCAGGTCGAGCGGGAGCAGCAGGGGGCGCTCGGTGGGGGCGCGGCCCGCAAGCCGCTCGCAGTCGATGGCGAGAGCGGGCAGTCGGCGGTGCAGGGAGTCGAGCAGGTGCCGTGGGCCGTGAATCCGCAGCCGCAGATGCGGGCCGTTCCAGTCGGTGTACTGGATGAAGAACCAGCGGTCGCTTCCCCCGGCCAGTGCTGTCTCGACCAGTGGCGGAAGGCAACTGGTCACCGCCTCGTCCAGATGTTCCAGACCGCCGGGATAGAGGCGCACGTACCACCAGTCCGCTTCGGTCAGACCCTCGTTCATCGGTTCTCCACCCGAGTTCCGTCCGGCTCGTGCCGGCCGGCCTGTGCCGGCTCCGGACGCTCCCAGCGCAGCAGCGAGATGTGCTCGGCGGCACGGCTCAGCCCTCGGCCGTCCCGCACCCAGTACTCGGAGCGATCCGGCGCCGCAACCGCGAGCCGGATCGCCACCATGTGCGTGGCGGATCCCAGTTGGGTCGCAGCCGCCCATACGGCGTGCGGGCTCAGGAAGGACAGCCACGCCGGCTTGGTGGCGGCCTGGTCGCCGGTCGGCACGGAGCTCTCCACGGAGAGGAAGACCTCGTCCGGAATCCCGTGGCCGACCCGCCACCGGTGCATCCGCCGGAAGAACGCCACCGGTGTCTCGCCCTTCTCCGGCCGGGGGATCACCCCCGGGGCGAACCGCCAGGTGCGGCGGCCGAGTACCAGCCGACCGTGGGAAACGCCAGGGAGTAGCTCGACCCCGCCCTGTTGCGGGGGAGACGTGGCATCAAGCGGGCTGCGGGTGCAGCTCAGCCGGGAGCCGTTGACCCACGGGTCCGCGAGGCTGAGCAGCAGCCGGGCCACCCCGGGAATCAGGTGGATGGGGACGACTCCCAGGTACACGGGTGCGATGGTCTCCCCGTCCTCGGTGGCCAGCCTCAGCGTGTCGGTCGTCGGATCGTGTTCGACGGTGATGCCGGACGCCGAGCCCGGTGAGCCGCCGGGGCCGGACGGCTCGCCCGGCCAACGCAGCGCGGGCAGTACGCCGTCCGCGGCCCGGTGCATGCCGTTGACGTCGCCGGACAGCGTGAGTTGGCGTGGGACCGCCTGGGGAAACGCCTCGGCGACCCAGCCTTGCAGATGTTCCGTGAGGCCCATTTCACCCGGCCGGCCGGGTGCGAGAAGGTCGCGGAACCGCGCGACCAGCCCGCCCATCCCAGGGTTGTACTGGTTGACCACCAAGCGGTGGCACCCTTGGCGGATGTCGTCCGCAGAGGCCGCCGCGAGCTGGTAGAGCACCGCGGTCGTCGGCGGTGCGCTGCTGGCCGAGACGGGAAGCCACGCCCGGTCGGTCGGACGGCCCATCATGCCACGGTCCAGCAGCAGTGCGCGGGTGAACTTCCGGTCGTGCTCGGGGTCCGCCGCGACCTCCCACAGGAACTGGAAGACGTCGGAGCAGCGCCGGCCCGATCCGTGTCGGAGCACGAACTCGTCACGCAACCAGTCGTAGATGTGCGAGCGGAACACCTGGGGGCGGATCAGCCTGCCCAGTTCGGCCAGGTCCGCTCGGACGTGGTCACCGGGAATGTCCGCGGTGACGTCCGCGACGGCGTCCTCGTAGACGGCGAATCGGACGGTCGGGCGGGGATCTCCGTCAGCGCCCGGCCGTGTGCTCGCCGCGAGCTGTTCCACGATCCGGACGCGTCGCGCACCCGGCAGCCGGGACAGTTCGGCCGCCTCGGAGTCGAGGTGGCGGAGCAGGGTCGCGGTCCGTCGCGCGACCGGGTGGTCCAGTCCGTCCAGGGAACGGGCGAGCTCCGGGAGCGGCCGCCGGTCGTCCGGCCGCCAAGGCAGGACCAGGCGGAGCCAGCCCGTGTCCAGCAGTCGCAGGTAGCCGGCGAACGGATCCTCTCCCCCGATCCGGATCAGGCATTCGGCCACCGTCATCCGGGGCCAGGCGGCGAGTGTCCGTAGGAGTGGTGCGTAGAGACCCGCGTCGACCAGGGTGTCCGAGCGCCAGGCCGTGGTTCCTCCCGCGTTGTACGAGGAGACCAGGAGGTGCGGACGGTCCCCCAGGTACCGGGCCGAATCGTTGGGCTCGACCTGGAACGCGGCAGCGGTCCGTTCGTCCCGGGCGAGGACGTCGAGCCAGGACCGGACGTGGTGCTGGGCTACGTAGCTGTGGCCATCGGTGCTGGGCTGGACGCCGTCGAGAGCGAGCGCGGTCAGCCGGGAGAAGGGACTCGTCTTGAGCGCCGCCCGGGAGACATAGCCCAGGACCGACCTGGCGGCCTTGCTCTGCGGTTCGAGCGGCTTCGACGTCAGATGTCCCAGCAGGTGCGGACTGGCGTGGGCGAGCCCTTGGGCGAGGCGGGGATCGGCGAGTGCCTCACGCAGGAGGACGGTGGCCCGCGCGGTCTCCTCTCCGTACCTGGCGTCGGTCTCGGCGCGCTGCCCGGCGAGCCGGCCGGTCCGCTCGGACCAGCGGGCCAGCAAGCGGCTGGTGGCCGGGGCCAGCCTCTCGGACACCGCCTGGAGGACGGCCGGGCTCGGCGTGACGGATCGGCCGTTGTGCACCGCGCGGCGCAGGCCGAGGACCGCGCGGCGCAGGCCCGGCTCGTGGTCGAGTGCGGGAACCAGTGCGTGGAACGCTTCCGACAACGGCCCGGTGATGCCGTCCAGTTGCTGCTCCAGGGCCGTCTCCAGACGGAGGGACGCGCCGGTGCTGCGCAGCGCCAGATTGAGGTCTTCGACGGGAAGGCTGTTGACCCTGTGCACGGTGAACAGGGAGACGGTCGGGGTGGAGTCGGTGGGGAGGCCGTGCCCGGTGGCGGGCAGTCCGGCCTGTGGTGCGTTCCGGGCTGTCCTCACGCGCCGCTCACCGCCTCGAAGACGCGCCACCACGAGGACAGCACCATGCCGACCAGGACGAGCCCGTACAGCAGGCAGAGCGCCCCGAACGCGAAGTAGCCGGCCCGCTTGGTCCTGCTGCTCGCGAGGAGGTGGCTGGGCAGGGGCGCCCTGGTCACGAGATGGGTCAGATAGGCGAACGACCGTCCGCGCAAATTGATGGAGCCCATCGCGGACTCCAGGGCGTGGTAGCCGTCGGAGGGCAGCAGCGGGTTGAGGTTGACCAGCATCAGCAGCAGCTGCAGTTGCAGCAGCGCGCTCGCGATGTCGTGCGCGGCCCCGTGCGCGGTGAGCAGCACCCCACCGGTGACGCCCGCCCAGATCGCGTCGCTCATGGGGCCGGCGAGGGCGATAAGCACGCGGGGTGCGCGGTTGCGAACCCGGTAGGCGTCCGTCCGGTCCACGTAGGCCACCGGCATCACGTAGAGCATCAGCGTGACGCCGGCTTCCCGTACCGGCACCCGCAGGTACTGGCAGACCAGCGCGTGGCCGAGTTCGTGTACGGCGATCTGGGCGACCAGAAGCAGTACCGCCAGCCACGACCAGGAGGAGAACTGCGGCGCCCCCCGGTCGGCAAGGGCGTAGCCGGCCACGGCGACCGCCGCCCCTACCAGGGCCAGCCAGGCGCCGACCACGACGGCCACCGGTAGCCGGCGCAACTGCCGGGCCAGTGGCTCCAGCAGTACGTGGACCGAGCGCGTCAGTGCCTTGCGCGGCATCCGCTCGCGCAGCGAGTACCGCATGACGCGCTGCCCGCGCGTCTGCGCCTGGGGGGCGATGGTGAGCACGCCAGCCTGGCGGAGTTCGCTGAAGAAGCGCAGCACGGCGGTCTCGATGGCGGTGGGCTCGCCGGACGACGAAGCGGTCACCGTCCGCACCACGTCCCTCGCAGTGGAAGCGCCGTCGAGGAGCGACAGGACGACCGTCCCGGCGCGGGAAACGGCGACGTAGCGTCCGGTGGAGCCGTCGAAGAGCATGGGCCTGCCGTCGATGCCCTCCAACTGCTCGATGCCGTCCTTCAGTACGAGCCGTTCGGTGTCGAGCCATGCGGTGTCCGTGGGTGCTTCGACGATGCTCTGTCCGGTTGCGCTCTCCCGGCGTCGAATGGCCGTTGCGAGGGATCGCACGGAGTGACCTCCTGAGGGGATACTTGGGAGGGACACCGCCGGGTCGGCAATCTTGCACATTGCCGACCCGGCGGTGTTGCTCATGGTCGAGTCAGGCCAGGTCAGCCGGCCGAGGACCAGGAGGCGGCGGAGCCGACCGAGGAGGCCGGGCAGCTGGCGCTACCACCGCTGGAGAAGCTGCCGGCGGTGCCGAGCAGGGCGCTGTCGTCGAGCAGCTCCACCGTCATGTCCTCGGCGGCGAGGTCGATGGCGAAGGTGTCCGTCATGGGCTGCGCCGACGGGTTGGTCCACGTGGTGTTCACGGTGTTCTTCCCTTCTGGGATGCGGTCGGAAGCCGTGCTTCCGCCGGGTTCAGTTCGTGCAGGAGGCGGTCGAGGCGCTGGAGGCGGTGGAACCGGGGCAGCTGGCCGAGCCGACGCTGCTGCTGGAGGTCCAGCTGGCGAGCAGGGTGCTGTCGTTCAGCTGCTCGACCTGAAGGCCCTCGACGAAGTCTTCGGCGAACAGGTCGAGTTCCGTGGCGTGCTGCATGAGGGTCTGTCTCCTTCTCTGTTCCGGTGCTCTGGGGGTGATGGGTGTCGTCGGTGCCGGTTCAGCCGGCGGACGAGGCGCTTGCGCTGGTGCCCGCGGTGGAGGCCGGGCAGGACGCACTGGTGAAGGTGCCCAGCGATCCCCAGGTGCCCAGGAGGGCTGCGTCGTCGAGGACCTCGGCGGTCAGGTTGGCCGCGAAGTCCTCGGCGAAGAGGTCGAGGTTCATGGTGTCGGGCATGGTGGTTTCCTTTCGGCAGGTGTCGGCGAGGTGATCGTCAGCCCTGGGAGCTGGCTGTTCCGGCGCACATCGCGGTGGAGCCAGGGCAGGAGAGGCAACCCAGCGATCCGACAGTGGACACCGACGCCAGCGACGAGTCGGTGGGCAGGGCGTCCACGGTCAGGGAGTTGTCCTCGGCGAACAGGTCGACGAGCACATCCGTGTCGTACGGCATGACGTTCTCCTTCTCGATCTCGGGTACTTGCGATGGCCGGCGGGCGACCGGTGGTGGCGCCCGCCGCTTGCCCGCGCCCCGGACAGGGCGCGGAGACTGTGTTGGCCCACCTGGACGCGCTCAGCCGTCCTCACCGGTGGGCGCGTGGCCCAGGGAGAATGCGAGCAACTGGGTGCTGCGGTAGCCATCGACCGGCACGAGCGGCTTGAGGGCGGCGGACAGGAACCCCGCGAAGATGCTGCCGACGAGCCCCAGGTCCAGTGCCGTGAGCCAGGCGGTGTGGGCAGCGGCGCCGGCACGGGTGAGGAGCAGCCGGTGCCCGTGCTCCCCGTGGCGGTCGAGGGAGCCCGCGAGGGGGCCGCAGACGAGCACGATGGCGGGGGCGTCGGCGAACTCCAGTTGGAGCACCAGGTCACCGGCGGCCTCGCTCCCGGGCAGGTCCGCCAAAGCGGTGAAGTCGCCGCGTTCCGGGGAGAACAGGTACAGCCCCCGGGGCAGTCCGGAGACATCGCGCGCGGCCACCAGGAACTCCAACTCGGCTCCGGACCCGTGGTCGGGCCACGCGGAACGGTCGAAGTCCGAGGCCCGGTGCACCATTGCGGCGATGGCCTCGACCGCTACCGGCCGGGAGCCGTAGGTGCGTACCGAGGAGCGGTGACGCAGCAGCTCGTCCAGCGACTTTCGGCCCGTCGGAGCGGCGACGGCCGGAATGCCGCCCGCACCGCCCGCCCGCTTTTCGGCGGAGATGCGCAGCAGGCCGCGCAGCGCCGGGTCGGGTGTGGTGAGGGGCCGGTCGAGCGACTCGGCGTCCAGGCGGCTGCGGACCTGTATCTCCCGGAGGACGCTGTTGTGGTCGAGCAGCAGGGGAAGGTCCTGCTCCTGTCGCCGGGATGGCAGCAGCGGGGCGGAGTCGATCGGCACGGTCAGCGCTCCTTCACGGCAGAGGGACGCAGCGTCAGCACACCGGTGACGGGCTCCGCGTCCAGGTCGAGGTCGAGCAGGGCGGCCAGACCGAGGTCGTCCCACCGGTCGAGCGGCTGCGCCCGCAGTCCGAGGGACCGCGCCACGTGGGCCATCTGCGCGATGGCCACGCCCGCGTCCAGGTGTACGACCCGCCAGGCGAAGGCGGAGTACTTCGACGCGACCCGGGCGAGGGCGCCGGTGAGCACGATCGTCACCGCAGGGCCGTCCCCGGCTTCGGGCAGCCCGTGTTCGGTCGCGTCGCCGAGCAGTGCCAGTCGGTGGGCCGCGGACTCGTACCCCCAGATGCCGGCCGGCAGTCCGTCGACGTCGCCGGCCAGCGCGTGGAGCTGGACCGATCCGAGGTTGCCTCCCGTGGGCGCCCACCGCTGGACGTGACGGGTGGGCGTGGGGTCCTCGCGTCGGCCGGCCCCCCGCAGGAGGACCGACGTCAGATGGTCGAGGGTCACCCGGTCCACGGACGGCGCGGTGTCCGCGTCGAGCGGTCTGTGCGGCACCGCCCCTTCGCCGGGCAGGACGACGGTGCGGGCGCTGGGCCACCGCTTGCTCTCGTGCTGCAGCGCGATGTTGCCCGGCTTGTAGTGCATCTGGTGGTCTCGCGGGTTGAGCAGTCTGCGCGGGGAGAAGGCGACCGACGTTTCGAAGGCGAGGGCGAGCGGTACCCCGGCCGAGGTCAGTGCCGAGCGGGCGTCGGGGCGGTCCGGTATCGGGGCGATCACGTACAACGACTGCTGCCACGCATCCAGATCCGTGCGGACGAGTCCGCGCAGGACCGGCGTCGATCCGACCCGTCCCACGAGTGCTGTCACCTGGTTGGTGATCAGTGCGACGATGACGGAACGCGCGACGCCGTCATCGAGGGCGGACGGCCGGTCGGTTCCGGAAGCGGCACCGTCCCGGTGCCGCTGCACCTCGGCGTACGAGACGGTGAACTCCGGGTCGATGTAGGGGCCCAGGTCCAGCGTCGTGTGGCTGACGTGAACCGGCAGCAGAGGGACACCGTGGGTAGCGCACCAGGACGCCAGGGGTTGCAGATCAGTCCGCTCGTCGTCGGCGATGGCGATCAGCAGGTCCGGTGCGATGTCGGGGATTCCGCCGTCCGCCAGGGCGACATGCGTCGCGCCGGCCTCGGTGAGGTTGTCCCGGATCAGCGCGCAGACGTCTCGGCGGCCGACCACCGCCACCCGTGTTTCGGCCAGCCTTCGCTGCACCTCGCGAGCGTTGCGGTTGACCCGGGTGGAGTCGAGGTTCCGTGACCAGTACGGTGCGACGGCGCTGTCCGAGGCGCTGTCCGGCGCCTCGCCCTCCTCCAGCAGGCCGCAGGTGTACAGCAGGGCGCTCACCTGCTCGACGTGCTCCACCGGGACGTCGGACTGATCGGCGATGTCCGACAGTTCGCGCGTGCCGTCGAACAGCGGCAGCAGTTTGGGGACGAGGTCCCGTGTGGCGGTGCCCCGAAGGACCTGACGGCTGGGGCCACCCTCGACGAGGATCCCGTCCGGGAGGGGAACTACCACCAGGCCGCGACAGAGTGCGGGACGGGTAGGGGGGCGGAACTGCGGGTCCGTCGCGACGGCGCGGCGCATGTCCTGGGCAGAGACGAGCTTGTTGTCAGCCATGGTCATACCTCAGTCGCGAGCGGGAGTCGGTGGCGTGGTGATGCTGTCGGCGTGGACGTCGAGTGCGGCGGGGACCGGTAGCCATGGGTCCAGGTCGCGTGCCAGGTCCTCCCAACTCGATCCTGCCGACGTGCTCGTTCGGCGGCACCGGTCGCAACCGTGGACGCCGACCACCCGCGCGGCGGCGAGGTGCTGCTCCAGCAGGTGCCAGTGGCGTATGGTCCCGGCGTCCTTGTCGCCGGCGTCGTGCTCCAACCTCCGCAACAGGTCCAGTGCCGCACCGGCGGCCAGCACCGCGTGCTGGGGCAGGAACCCTCCCGGCCCCGCCTCCGCATGGGCGTCATAGTGCGCGTGCAGGGCGGCCGTCAGCGCGCTGTCCCGCTCGTGCTGGGAGCGCCGGCGGCGGAAGCAGCGGTAGCAGGCTCCCTTACCCGGCACCACCAATGGCCCGATCCGCAGCCGGGGGTGCTCCGCGACCACCGGAAGCCACGGGGTTCCCCAGGCAGCCGAGCGGGCGTCGAGCGCCTCGGCCACCGCGGGCGCCTCGCGCCAGGAGGCGAGCACCCGCACGTCGGCCCTGGGCCAGCGCGCGGAGAACTGCTGCGGGCCCTCCCGGTCCGAGGTGACCACGACCCCGTCGTGGTCCCGTCGCAGCCGCTCCGCCACGGCCGTGCCGAAGTCTCCGAGTGCGAGTACGTGCACCTTGGTCATTGCTGTCCCCTTCTCCAGATACAAAGCGGCGGGCGGCGGGTCACGCGAAAGGCTGCGGCAGGGGGTTGAGATCCGCTTCGGCGTGCACCGGGTAGCCCATCCGGACAGGTGCCTCGTAGAGCCGAGGGTGGGCGAGGTACCGTGAGCGGTGCGTGAAGGACAGAGGCATCAGCCCCGGCACCACCACACGGACGACCCGGAAGCCCGCGTCCCGCGCTTCATCGGTGGTGCACTCCACCGCTACCGCCTCGTAGCCCGCCAGGTCTAGCCTGTCGACCAGCAGGGCCAGGTCCGGGCCGCCGGCGCCACTGGTGAGAGTGGGCAGATCACTGAAACGACGCCGCGCGCCGCTTTCCAGCAGGAAGTCGAATTCGGGGCGGCGCTCCGGGCGTCCCATGTAGGCCGCGCCGTGGAAGACGTGCTGGAAGTCGTCCACCGAGTCGGGCATCTCGCGCTGTACCTGCATGGCGATCCGGGATGACGCGGACTCCCTGACGATCTTCGCCACGGAATCCGCGGGATCCAGGCTCGTGTTGCACATCACCATCTGCCCCAGCACCTCGTTGTGCGGCGACAGGTCGACCGAGTAGACGGTCGGAATGCCCAGGTCCGAGGTGGCGTCGAAGAATGCGGTGTCGACCAGGCTGCGGCGGGACTTCTCCAGGAACGGCTCCAGGGCCGCCGGCACCCGGTCGAACTCGATGCGCGGCAGGGCTAGCCGCTGGTACCAGGTGAGCGCGATCGCGTCCCGTTCCACCACCTCGCACAACGCGTTGACCAGGGCCTGCGCCAGATCGGTATGCGTCGCGCATCCGGTGGAGATGGGATTCCAGCAGCGCTCGCCCATGGACAGCGGCGGGATGTGCATCCAAACCTGCACCGCCGGAACCCACTTGGGCTTGCGCTGGGTGAGGGACCAGCCGCGTACCCAGCGCATTGGCGCCCGGGTGTCGATGTCCACCGTGAGCGCCTTCGGATGCGCCAGCTCCGCGGGTGAGCAGCGCGGGAAGGTGGTCAGGTCGAGAGCCTCGGAGCCGAGTTCGTCGGCCGTCGCCCAGATGACGCCCTCCGGCTGCACCACGCACATGGAGTAGCGCTCCAGCGCCTCGGCCACGCTCAGCCGGGCGGCGCGCTCGGGGTCCGGGGCGCCGCCGGCGCCGTCCATGTCCCCGCGGGCGTCGCGCCCACCGAGCGACTGCGCGACGTTGTCCACCACTGGTGCGAGGTTCCCCAACGAGGCGGTGTAGATGGGGAAACGGGCGTCGCCGTGCTGGTTGGGCAGTCGGTGTGTCCGGCTGACCAGCCCATAGGGGCCGACCAAGGTGTCCAGATCGGTGAGTCGGCCGAGTTCGGCCTGGAGCGCGGGGGTGGTCATTGTCCTTCTCCCTGGTCCCAACGGAACAGACGGGCGGCGAGCCCGCCGAAGATCAGTGCGGCCGTGGCCATCACCAGCCAGTCGACGACCAGGCCGTGGGCGGAGGCCGCCCCTGTGAGGTCGTGGTTCAGTGCGTCCACCAGGTAGCTGGTGGGCAGTGCGTCGGAGACGGTGCGTAGCGCCGCCGGCATCATCTGCAGCGGCAGGAACAGGCCGCCCAAGAGGAGGACGACGGGCATGAGTACCGCCAGGACGCCATTGGCGATCTCCGGGTTTCGCAGGCGGGAAGCCGCCAGGTACCCGAAGGCGAAGAGCATCAGTGCTCCCAGCAGGCCGGTGGCGAACAGGCGCAGCGCCGCTCCTGCCGGGAGGAAGCCCAAGCCGGCCGCCACCCCTCCCAGCACGAGCAGTTGGACCGCAACCAAGGCGAGCCGGGCCGGTGCCTGCGCCGCCACGAACGTCCGCCGCCGCAACGGGGTGGTGCCGAGCAGCCGCAGGGTGCCGCGCTGGCGCAGCGCGATCAGTGGTGTGGCCGTTCCGAAGAACGCCACGGACATCAGCGCCATGACCAGCGCGGTCGGCAGCGACGCCTTGACGGGGTCGAAGGGCTGCCCGCCGTCGGGCGTACGGAACTCGGTGCGTCCGGCGTCGATACCGCTGTCGCCCAGTACCTCCCGCAGAATCTTCACCGCGCCGAACTTCGCCGAGTCGATGGTGACGACGGCCCGTCCGCCGGCGACGGTCACGATCGCGTCGTAGCCGGCCAGGTCGGTCAGGGCGGGCGGTGATCCCCGGGTCCATCCCTCGACCGTGAGGCCCTTGATTCCGGCGGCGTGCTGAAGGATCTGCTGCTGCGTCGGGGAGGGCTGGACGGCGACGTGGTAGGTGCCCCCGGTGTTCAGGTAGCCGAAGCCCAGAAACATCGCGAGGAAGAGCAGCGGAAAGAGCAGGACGAAGAAGACCGTCTTGCCGTCGCGGACGAGCTCACGGGTATTGGTCTTGACCAGGTGTCGTAGCGCTTGGATCTCGATCATGGTGGTGGTCAGACCTCCTTGCCGGGTGCGCCCGCGGGGTCGCGGCGGTCGGAGGAGGCCAGCGTGTGGAACACCTGCTCCAAGCCGCCTCGGGTGACGTCCAGTTCCTTGGCGTCCAGGACAGGGTCGGCGGCGATGCGGCGCAACGTCCCGTCGCCATCGGTCGTGCGAACGTGGACGGTGACCTGACCTTCCCCGTACGGCAGCGCCTCGACGGCGGTGACCGAAGGAAGCGCCCGGAGTGCCTCCAGCGCCACCTCCGAACCGGCCCTGAACGTCACCGTGCTCGTCGTCGCCAGCGCGGAGACAAGCCGGGCCGGGGTGTCGCACGCAGCGATCCGGCCGTCGACCAGGACGGCGATGCGATCGCACAGTTCGGTGGCCTCGGTCATGTCATGGGTGGTCAGCAGCACGGTGCCGCCATCCTCACGGTGCTTTCGCACCACCGCCCACAGCCGCTCCCGCGCCTGCGGATCGAGACCGGCGGCCGGCTCGTCCAGCACCAGGACCTTCGGACGACCTACGACGGTCACCGCCAGCAGAAGGCGCCGCCGTTGGCCGCCGGAGAGCCCCTTGACCCGCCGGGACCCTTCGTCCGAAAGCCCAACTCGGTCGATCACGGCATCCACGTCGTCCGGCCGAGGGTAGAAAGACGCCCACAGTTCAACCGTCTCCCGTACCGTCAGGTTGGAGAACAGGGCGCCTTCCTGGGGTTGCACCGCCACCGCACGCCGGAAGTCCTCCGTGTGAACGGCAGGGTCATCGCCGAGGACGCGAATGGTTCCCCCGGTGGGTCGGCGTAGACCCACCAGACATTCCAGGGTCGTGGTCTTACCGGCTCCATTCGGGCCCAGGAGGCCGAACACTTCGCCGGCACCGACCTGCAGGTCGACCCCGTTCACCACGGTCCTACCGCCATAGTCCTTCCGTAGCTCCCGCACGTCGACTACGACATCGCCGACGGGGGGAGTCCCGCCTGGCGCGCCCGTAGCCGAGGCTGCGCCGGCGCGAGACCGGAAACCCTTGTACAACGCGGACACGCTCGGGCCCTTCCAGGTGAGAATTGAAGCCGCTCCGACTGGTGGCCGCATTTCGGCATTCACCGCAGAGTAGAGGAAAAGACGACACGGTGCGCCGCCATTGCATTTCGATGCGGGTGTGGAAACCGTCAGGGAAATGCTGACGACGGTGCGGCGGATTCCGATTCTGCAGGCAGACCCGCACCGAAGGATGTCGCAGACCGTTCCGTGCCTGAGGGCGCAGAATTATGCCATCAGGGGGCAGTCGACAGAACAGGAAGCCAGCCCAGTCGTGGAAAACGGGGCGGCGACGGAAATTCGATCGGCCGATCGCCGCCCAGCCGTAAGCCGGAATTCCGGATACGCCAAAGTTTCACACTGCAACATAGGACCCCCCGATCCCCCGATCCGAATGAGGCCGGAGAGGAAATCACTCCCGCCATCAGTTCGATTTGAGCATACGTTCCGACGGATCGGCTGAGAAATAGAAAATCCGCCCGATATATGCGTCGGCTGCATGAATGGGCACCCGCTGACCCCTCCGCACGCCCGACCCCATGGGCCTCAGTGCCGTGCCGCAGCCGCAGCCTCGAACGCCATGTCGACGAACTGCGCGGCGAGCGGGTGCCTGCCCTGCCGGAAGGAGACCAGGTTCAAGGGGACCGCAGGCGCGTGGCGCACCGGAATGAAGACTACCGAGGGGTGCGCGTACCTCCGTGCGACCGCCTCCGGGACGACAGCGATGCCGCGGTCCGCCGCCACCGCCTCCAGGCCCTCCTCAAGATTCCCCACCCGCGCGGCCACCCGGGGGCGACGCTCGGACACCCACTCCTCGGGTGGCGTGGCATCGCTCACCACGTTGGCGACCAAAGGGATGTCGACGAACTCGAACCAGTCGATCCACCCACGGGCCGCCCAGACGGAGCCGCGTCCGACCGCGGCTATGCGCGCCTCATGCAGGATCGTCACCGCCGGCAGACTCGGCGACGGCACCCGCCCCCACGCCAGCGCCGCATCCGCCTCGCCGCGCTCGAGCTCCGCGAGCGGGTTGTCCCGCCGGATCAGATCCACCTGCACCCCCGTGGCCTCCTCGAAGCGGACCACGGCCTCCCGGAGCCAGGTGCCAGGGAGCCCCCATGCGAATACGAGGCGCAACGCGACCCTCGCATCACTGGACCGGAGGGCTGCATCCAGCCGCGGCAATAGTTCGGACAGGTCCCTGTATAAGCGTTCGCCTGCCAATGTCAGTGCCACCCGGCGAGTGGTCCGATCCAGTAGACGCTCCCCCATCTGTTCCTCCAGGACCCGTATCGTGCGGCTGAGGGTCGGCTGTGTCACGTGCAGCCTGGATGCCGCCCGCGTGAACTGGCGCTCCTCGGCCACTGCAAGAAATCCCCTTAGATGGTGAAGCTCGATCCCCATAACGCCATGCCTATCACCCCGCACGTTCACCGGGACGCACTGTCGCATCCATGTGACCGGCATCACAATTACGTGAATTGGCTGTTCCCTGTGCCCTCGTCAGGGCTGGCTGGGTATCCGAACGCAAGCCGTGACGAGCTGCACATCCCCAGGTCCGGACACCTCGACGAGGGCGAACTACTTGCTCACCGGCCGAATTCCGCTTCGGATAAGTCGTGTAGGTCCAGGCGGACGCATGCCGCGGCGGAAGCCTGCTGTTCGCCGAGAAGCTCAAGGTTCAGCTGGCCGGCATCGAGCGCGTCGTCCCTGCGGCCCGACGATGTCACGCCGTCAGAGATGGCCTCCCCGAAGCCGTCGCTGTACTCCGCTGTCCGCGCAAGATCGCTCGGCCCAGTCTCCTCGGCCGGAGTGGCATCTACAGGCCTCTTGGTTGCGTTCTGCATATAAGTTCCTGCTCCTGGTCCGGCCTCGGGTGCTGGGCCGGACGGTCCGGGTCGTGCGACGATGTCGGTAGGAATCGACTGGCCAACGAGCAGTCGCCTTACCTGCTCCAGCACGCCCCCAATCCGGTGGATTGGCGGCCACGGGGAGAGGAGGCGATCAATGAAGCGAAGCGGCGGGACGTCCCCATCATGTTGTCGGTGGGGTATGCGTCCTGCCACTTATGCTTCTGGTAATTCATTGGTGCCACGTGATGGCGCACAAGTCCTTGATGGCGAGGGCCTGGCCCAGTACCTGAACGAGCGGCTCGTCTCGGTGAAGGTGGACCGGGAGGAGCGGCCGGATGCGGTGATGACGACCGCCGGGTGGGCAATAACGGCCCAGTGCCCGCAGCGAGTGGCCGACAGCGAGAGACCCGGCGAACCCCCTCGGGGAGCCTCGGATTCCTACTCGGTAACTTCGCGCCCGGAGCGCGGGTTGACCCCCACGCTGAACCCCGGCTTCGACAGTTGGCGGGCACACGTCCGGGTCTGATGGGGTGTTATCGCCGATGAACGGCCTGCGAGTGGTCTAGAGCACTTGGCTGGGCGGACATGCGCAATCCCGGTCTTCGGCGCCGGTGACGTCGGTGGATGCGGCATTCTGCGCGCATGTACGTGCGGAAGATTCAGCGCCGGAACAAGGACGGTAGCGTGGTCCGCTACGTGCAGTTGGCCACCAACTACCGGTCGGACGGCACCACGAAGGCCGAGGTCCTGCTTAACCTGGGCCGCGAGGACCGGCTCGACCTGGACTCCCTGCGCCGGCTGGTCGCCTTCCTCAACCGCTACCTCGGCGCTGGCGACCAGGACGCCGCCGCGCCGCTCGCCATGGGAGAGGACGGCTCGCTGCAGGTGGCCGCGTCCCGGGCGATCGGCGCGACCTGGCTGCTGGACAGGCTGTGGAAGCTGTTGGGCATCGACACGGCCCTGGGCGAGGTGCTGGACACACGCCGGTTTCGCACCGACCTGGAACGCGCGCTGTTCGCGCTGGTCGCCAACCGCGCCATCGCCCCGACTCCAAGCGGGCCGCCGTCGACTGGGCGTCCTCGGACGTGGTGATCCCCGGGGCCGGCGAAGTGGCCGAGCAGCACGCCTACCGGGCCATGGACCTGCTCGTCGACGAGAACACGCAGGCCGCGGTCCAGGAGGCGGTGTCCTTCGCCGCCGCGAACCTGCTCGACCTGGAGGTCGACGTCGTCTTCTCCGACACCACCAGCACCTACTTCGAACGCGACACCCCTGACAGCGACGGGTCGCTCCGCCGGTTCGGACACTCCAAGGACCACCGCCCCGACCTACCGCAGATCGTCATCTGCCTGGCGGTCACCCACGAGGGCATCCCGGTCCGCTGCTGGGTCTGGCCCGGTTCGACCAACGACCAGACCGTCATCGAGCAGGTCCGCGCCGACCTACGCGCCTGGCGCCTGGGCCGGGTGGTCACCGTGGTCGACTCCGGCTTCAGCTCCGAGGCGAACCTGGCCTGCCTGACCCGCGCCGGCGGCCACTACATCGCCGGGATGAAGATGCGCGACGGCTCCGCCAAGGCCCCCGAAGCCCTTGCCCGCCAGGGGCGCTACCAGATGGTCCGCGACAACCTGCGCGTCAAGGAAGTCCGCCTGGCCAGCGACCCAGGCCGCCGTTGGATCATCTGCCACAACCCGGCCGAAGCCGGACGCGACGCCACCCGCAGATCAGAGCAACTCGCCGCCATCGAAGACGAGTTGGAACGGATCAAGACCGCCCGCGAGCAGGACGCCAGCAGAGCCCGCACCCGCGCGGCCAAGGCCGGCCTCAAACGCGCTCCGAAACCCTCCGACGCGGTGCACCGAAAGGCCGAGTGCGTCCTTCGCGACCACCCCAGTCTGGGCCGCTGGCTCAAGCAGCATCCCGCAACCGGACGGCTCTCCGCACCATGAAGAACACCCTCAACCTGCGACCCGTCTATCACCGCGTCGACGAACGCATCCGCGCCCACGTGCTGTTGTGCTGGCTCTCCCTGCTGCTGATCCGCGTCGCCGAACGCCGCACCAACACCACCTGGCGCACCGTCAGGAACGAATTCCCCCGCCTGCACCAAGTCACCCTCACCGGACCCACTGGCGCTCTCCGCCGGCTCACCGAGCCCACAGACCTACAGACGCAGGTCCTCAAGGACGGCGGCATCCCGACGCCGCCAAAGATGGACGGCCTGGAACCCGCGGTCACGCGCTGACCAGGCCAAACATCCTCCGGGAGCGCGGGCACACGCCCCCTCACTCCCGCACTGCCCAAACGCCAGCTCAGAGCCGTGATCACGGGCACTTACATGCCCACCAACTGTCGAACTCGGGTGAACGCTGACATCCTCTCCCCGCCCCACCTGCTGCCCACCGACGGCACCTACTACGCATGAACGCCGAGCAGCTGACCGCCACCCTGAGGGCACCCATCATCGTCACTCGGAGCAGCTATCGCGCCAGCACTCCAACAGGCGCCTCAGCGACACGCGGATCGCCACAGCACTGACGAGACGCAGCAGAGCGCGAGGACTCCAGTGCCACTTCTGGGCACAGCGACCGGGCTCGCTTCTGGCGGCAGCACGCGCGGATTCACTGGCCATGATCGACTCTGATGTGTGCCGAATGTGTGCCGACACCGGCAGGGCAGATCTGAGGCGCCGCTGAACTGCAGAAATGCCGTTGACCCAAACGGGTGAGCCTCCGCCCGCATAGGCGGGGGTCGTTCCAGTTGCTCTCCGTGCATCAAGACATGCCCCGACCTGCAGTTTCATGGGAAATCTAGCCCGAAGAGCGCGTTGAGCACCGGACCGTGGGCGCAGGCTCATCAGGCGGACAAAATGCGCCGCACGTGCCCCGACCTGCAACTTTGCGAATGGGGCCCAGAGGCCCCGAGGGACGGGTCGCGCGACAGAGGGACAAAATACGCGTCCCGATTGTCCATTTCACCTCGAAAAAATGTCCGTTTTGGAGCCCCCTGTCGGGTTCGAACCGACGACCCCCGCTTTACAAGAGCGGTGCTCTGGCCAGCTGAGCTAAGGAGGCACGGTGGCCGTCCGCGACGGGTCGCGGCGGCACCGGGGGGCAGTCTACCGGGCCCGGGTGAGGGGATGGGGGGATATCCGGGGGTTGGTGGGATGGGTGGGCGTGATGGAACCGATGCCGAAATCGAGTGGGGCGGGGGCTGACAAGCGGCGGAAGCGCAGGTAGCGTCGCCGGGAGTCGGTTCGCGCAGTGGTTCAGACCACTGGTGGGCCGGCGGAGCACAACAGACCCCCTTTACTCGGATCGTCCGGCACGTTCCTGCCGGTGAAGGAGAACAACGAACATGGCTTCTGTCACGTACGACCAGGCGACCCGTGTCTACCCCGGGGCGGACAAGCCCTCGGTGGACGCGCTGGACCTGGACATCGCGGACGGCGAGTTCCTCGTGCTGGTCGGCCCCTCGGGCTGCGGCAAGTCGACCAGCCTGCGCATGCTGGCCGGCCTGGAGGACGTCAACTCCGGTGCGATCCGGATCGGTGACCGCGACGTCACCCACCTGCCGCCGAAGGACCGGGACATCGCCATGGTGTTCCAGAACTACGCGCTCTACCCGCACATGACCGTCGCCGACAACATGGGCTTCGCGCTCCGGATCGCCGGCGTGAACAAGACGGAGATCCGCACCAAGGTCGAGGAGGCGGCGAAGATCCTCGACCTCACCGAGCTGCTGGACCGCAAGCCGAAGGCGCTCTCCGGCGGTCAGCGCCAGCGCGTCGCGATGGGCCGCGCGATCGTCCGCCAGCCGCAGGTCTTCCTGATGGACGAGCCGCTGTCGAACCTGGACGCCAAGCTCCGCGTCTCGACCCGCACCCAGATCGCCGGCCTGCAGCGCCGCCTGGGCATCACCACGGTCTACGTGACCCACGACCAGACCGAGGCGCTCACCATGGGCGACCGGGTCGCGGTGCTCAAGGACGGTCTGCTCCAGCAGGTCGACACCCCGCGCAACATGTACGACAAGCCCGCCAACCTGTTCGTCGCCGGCTTCATCGGCTCGCCGGCCATGAACCTGGTCAAGGTGCCGCTGGTGGACGGCGGCGTGAAGTTCGGCGGCTCGGTCGTCAACATCTCCCGCGAGAACCTGGCCGGCGCCGGCACCGACAAGACGGTGACCGTCGGCATCCGCCCCGAGCACTTCGAGATCGTCCCGTCGGGCGGCATCGAGGGCGTCGCGGTGACGGTCAACGTGGTCGAGGAGCTCGGCTCGGACGGCTTCGTCTACGGCACCACCCAGATCGGCGGCGAGGACCACGACCTGGTCGTCCGCGTGCCCGGCCGTCAGATCCCGGCCCGCGGCGAGACCGTCCACGTCGTGCCGATCGCCAACGAGACCCACGTCTTCTCCACCAGCTCCGGCCTGCGCCTGAGCAACTGACGCGACCTCCGCACGACACCGGAGCCCGTCGGACCCTCGCGGTCCGGCGGGCTCCGGCCGTTTCCGGTCGGCGTCCGTGGACATCGGCCATGGACGTCGGCCGTGGACGGTCGGCCGGCCGGCTTCCCCCGCGGGCTCCGGCCGCCCCGCGTCAACACGGCGGGGGGACGAACCCGGACACCGTGTCACTCGATGGGGTAACGGAGGGCGATACGGCCCGCACGCACCGCTACTCTCCTGAGGGTGAAGCAGCTGTTGCGCCGTATCGGCCAGACCGTCGCCCTGACCCTGCCGGTCGTCCTGGTGACCACCGGCACCCTCGCCGTGACCCGGGTCCCGTGGGCCCCACCGACCGGGCTCGACCAGCAGGTCGTGGCGGCGTCCAGCGGCGACGGCGCCGGGATCGGGCGCTCCAACAACGCGGCCGGTGCCGCGGCCAAGGCCTCGGACGGGCTCGCTCCGCAGGAGTCGCTGCGGGTGGCGCTGCTGGACGAGCTGCGCGCGAAGAACCCTTCCGCCGCGCTGGACCTGCTGGAGCGCTCGATGCGCGAGCAGCCGTCGCTGACGCCGTACTGCACCTCGCTGTCCACCGAGCTGGGCAAGGCGGCGGTCCGCAAGTACCAGGGCGACGTCCAGCGGGCGCGTTCCTTCGCCCGTCCGGTCTGCGACGGGTCGTTCGCGGCCGGCGTCGTCGGCTGAGGACGCCGGAGAGCCGCGGACGCCAGAGAGCCGCGGACGCCGTAGAACCGCGGACGCCGGAAGGCCGGGGAAGCCGGCCGGCCGAGGAACCCGAGCCCTGAGGCGGCGGACGCCCCGCGTCCCCCGCCTTAGGGTTCAGCCATGACCGCAGACTCCGGCGCCACCGCCGACCTCCCGTCCGCCCAGCACCCGCGCCCCCGGCCGACCACGACGCCCGTCACCCAGGCCGTCATCCTGGCCGGCGGCCAGGGCTCCCGGCTGCGCCCGTACACGGACGACCGCCCGAAGCCGCTGGTCGAGATCCCCGGGACGGGCACGCCGATCGTCGGCCACCAGCTGGCCTGGCTGGCCGAGGAGGGCGTCACCGACGTCGTGATCTCCTGCGGGCACCTCGCCGACGTCCTGGAGGAGTGGCTGGACAAGGCGGACCTGCCGCTGCGGGTGCGCACGGTGGTCGAGGCGGAGCCGCTCGGGCGCGGCGGCGGGCTCAAGTACGCGGCCAAGGCCCTGCCCCGCCCGGAGGAGCCCTGGTACGCCACCAACGGCGACATCTGGACCCGCTTCAGCCTGCGCGAGATGGCCGCCTTCCACCACGAGCGGGACGCCGTCGCGACGCTCGCCCTGGCCCGGCCGCGGATCCCCTGGGGCGCGGTGGAGACCGACCAGTTCGGCAACGTGCTGGACTTCATCGAGGCCCCGCCCTCGCCGTTCCTGATCAACGCGGGCCTGTACGTGTTCAGCCCGGAGTTCGCCGAGCTGCTGCCGGACGTGGGCGACCACGAGCGCACCACCTTCCCCCAACTCGCCCGCGGCAAGCGGCTGGCGGGCTACCAGCTGCCGCAGGGCGTGTACTGGCGGGCGATCGACACCGCCAAGGACCTCACCGAGGCGGCCAAGGAGCTCGCCTCCGGCGCGGGCCGGGCGCCCCGCTGAGCCGCCCGGCGCGAGCGACACCGCCCGAGAGCGCCCCTGCCCCCGAGCGCCCCTGCCCGCGAGCGACACCGCCCCTGAGCGGCACGCCCCCGGAGCGAACCGCCCGCTCCCACGGCCGCAGTACCGCCCGCGGACGCACGTCGGCCGGGCGCTCCCCCACGGAGCGCCCGGCCGATCGCCGTCACGGGGGCCTCAGGTCGCGGTAGGCGCCCCCGGGTGGGAGGCCGCCCGGCCGCCGGACAGGTCGGACAGCGGTGCGCTGCCCAGCACCCCGCCGAGCAGCCCGCCGGAGCTGGGGCTGGACTTGGACGCCGGCCCCGCGCCGCCGGCACCCGGGGTGCTGCGCGACGCGGGAGCGGTGCCGCCCGAACCGCCGGCGGGGGCGGACGCGGCCGGGGAGGAGCCCGACCCGGCCTCCGGCTTACCCGAGTGCCCCTTGCCGCTCGGCGTCGGGGTGGCGGGCTTGGAGGGTGTGGCGGCCGGCGGGGTGGTCGCGCTCGGTGTCGGGGTGGCCGGGCGCGGGGCGGCGGGCGGGGGCGTGGTGGACGTGCCCTTGCCGCCGGGGGCTCCGGAGGCTCCGGACGGGCCGCCGGACGGCCAGACCGGGGTGCCGTAGTCGGTGGCCGGACGGTCCGGTGCCTGGTGTGCCCGGGCGCCGGTGCGGACGGCGGCGCCGAGCATCGAGCCGAGCAGCAGGGTCAGGCCGACCACGACCGTGGTGACGACGGTGCCGCGGCGCAGCACCCGGCGGCGCAGCGCCCCGGACGCGTCCGCGCCGTACCGGCGCCAGGCCTCCAGGCTGAGCCGTCCGTCCAGTGAGGCGAACGGTGCCCCGGCGATCAGCAGCGGGCTCCACGCCGCGAGGAAGATCAGGTCCGGGGTGTCGTAGACCGGGACGGCCCGCCAGCTGACGGTGAACAGCAGCGCGGCGGAGAGCGCCATCGCCGCACCGGCGGCGAGCCGCTGCCAGAGGCCGAGGACGGTCAGCACGCCGACCACGATCTGGGTGAACGACACCACCAGGCCGGCGCCCACCGGGTGCGCCATGGCGAACGCCAGCAGCGGTTCGGCGACCTTCCAGGGGTGCAGCGAGGAGAGCCAGCGCATCATCGAGCCGCGCTCGCCGCCGTCGAAGTACACCGGGTCGCAGAGCTTGCTGAACCCGGCGTAGACGGACAGCGCGCCGAGGACGGCGCGCAGCGGCAGCAGCACCAGGCCGAGGTCGACGCGGCGGCCGGGGTACCAGGGCTGCTTGCCCGCGGCGTCGACGGCGGAGACCTCGGGCAGTTCGCCGCTCGGGGTCCAGCCGTGCGGCTCGCCGACCGGCCCGACGCCCGCGTCGGTGGCGGTGCCGGTGCCCTCGCGCGGCTGGCGCGGGAGGGTCCGGACGCCCGCGAGGGAGGGGAGCAGCTGGGTGTCGGGCTCGACCAGGCGGACGCCGCCGGCGGGGGTGCCGCCGAGGCGCACCGCTTCCAGCAGCTGGGTGGCCGCGAGGTCGCCGGGGGGCGCCTGGCCGGTCCAGGTGACGGCGGTGACCCGGCCCTTGCGGCGCGGCGCGCCACCGACCCCGGCCCCGGCCAGCGCGGGGACGGCGGAGGCGGCCACGACGACCTGCGGGGTGACCAGCGGACGGCGGATCAGGCCCTGGTTGGCGTACGGGTCGCCGAACGCGGCACCGGTGGACAGCAGTCCGGGCGGGGCGTCGATCAGCGGCGCCACCGGGGCGCCGAGCCGGAGCCGGAAGCTCGCCTGGGTGCTGCTGAGCCGCGAAGGGTCCGACTCCACCTTGACGGTGTTGAGGCCGGGGCCCGCGTCTATCCCGGTGCTGCCGTCGCCGAACAGGGGGCGCCGAGGTGTTCTGGTGTCCACGCCCGTCTAACCGGGTGACGGCCGCTTAGGACACTCTCCCGGGTGGAGGTCCGACGCACACTTGAAATGATCATGAAAAAAGCGATCGGGCCCGATCGGGCCCGATCGCCTTCACTCGCGTTGCGGGGAATTCGGAAGATCGCCTGCGCTCCGCACCCCCGCCGTGCTCAGCGCCGGACGCCCGGATTCAGCGTCGGACGCCCGAGCTCAGCACCCGGCGCCCGAGCTCAGCCCCGGACGCCCGCGCTCAGCGTCGGACGCCCGGATTCAGCACTCGGCGCCCGTGCTCAGCGCTTGGCGCGCAGCCGCGCGGCCTCGTACAGCACGATGCCCGCCGCGACACCGGCGTTCAGCGACTCGGTCAGGCCGGACATCGGGATCCGGACCCGCATGTCGCAGGTCTCCGAGACCAGCCGGGACAGGCCCTTGCCCTCGCTGCCCGCGACGATCACGACCGGACCGGTCAGCAGGTCCAGGTCGCCGATCTCGGCCTCGCCGTCGGCGGCCAGGCCGACGACCATCAGGCCGGCCTTCTGGTAGGCCTCCAGGGTGCGGGTCATGTTGGTGGCCCGGGCGACGGGCAGCCGGGCCGCGGCGCCGGAGGAGGTCTTCCAGGCGCCGGCGGTCATGCCGGCCGCGCGGCGCTCGGGGATGACCACGCCGTGCGCGCCGAAGGCGGCGGCCGAGCGGACGACGGCGCCCAGGTTGCGCGAGTCGGTCACGCCGTCCAGCGCGATGATCAGCGCGTCCTGGCCGGCGTCGGCGGCGTCCGCCAGCAGGTCGTCGGGGTGCGCGTACTCGTACGGCGGCACCTGGAGCACCAGGCCCTGGTGGTTCATCCCGCCGGTCATCTGGTCCAGCTGGGGCCGCGGGGCTTCCATCAGCGGGATGCCGCGGTCGTTGGCGGCCTGGAAGGCGTCGCGGACCCGGTCGTCGGTGTCGATGAACTGCTGGACGTACAGCGCGTTGGCCGGCACGTCGCCCTGCAGGGCCTCGACCACCGAGTTGCGGCCGAAGACCAGCTCGGCGCTGCCCGCGCCGCCGCGACCGCCGCGACCGCCGCCGCCGGCCCGGCGCATGCCGGCCCGGGCCTTGGCGTCCCGCTCGCGCTTGACCGCGGCGTTGGCGGCCCGCTGCTTGGGGTGGCCCTTGCGCTCCTCGCCGGGCGGGGTCGGGCCCTTGCCCTGCAGGGCCTTCCGGCTGTGCCCGCCGGTACCGACAGACGCGCCCTTCTTCGATCCGGGGTTGCGGCGGTTCCTGCGCTGGCTGTTGCCGGCCATGGCTGTACTTCCTGTCTGTCCGGCATGCCCCGACCGCCCCGGTCTGCCCGGTGGCGGTCGACGGCATGCGCTACGTCATGCGGGAGGGCCGCACCGGTCCGGTACGGCCCACCCATCACCCCGATCGTCGGATGGGGTTACTGGCTGTTGATCGTCCAGCGCGGGCCGGACGGGGTGTCCTCGATCGCCAGCCCGGCCAGGCCGAGCTGGTCGCGGATGGCATCCGCGGTGGCGAAGTCCTTGCGCTCGCGCGCCGCCTGCCGCTGGTCCAGGACCAGACGGACCAGCGAGTCGACCACGCCGTGGAGGTCCTCACCGCGCTCCGCCCCGGCCCAGTGCCGGTCGAGCGGGTCGAGGCCCAGTACACCGAGCATCGCACGGACCTCGGCGAGTCGCGCCACCACGCTCTCCTTGTCGTCCGCGTTCAGGGCGCTGTTGCCCTGGCGGACGGCGGTGTGCACGACGGCCAGCGCCTGCGGCACGCCGAAGTCGTCGTCCATCGCCTCGGCGAAGGCCGGCGGCACCTCGGGCGCCGCGTCGACCGTGCCGCAGCGCTCCACGGCGCGCTGGACGAAGCCCTCGATCCGGCCGAAGCCGGCCTCGGCCTCGCGCAGCGACTCCTCGCTGTACTCGATCATCGAGCGGTAGTGCGGGCCCGCGAGGTAGTAGCGGAGCACGATCGGCCGCCACGCCCGGACCATCTCGGAGACCAGCACCGAGTTGCCCAGCGACTTGCTCATCTTCTCGCCGGCCATGGTGACCCAGGCGTTGTGCACCCAGAAGCCGGCGAAGTCGTCACCGTAGGCCTTGGACTGGGCGATCTCGTTCTCGTGGTGCGGGAAGATCAGGTCCAGCCCGCCGCCGTGGATGTCGAAGGCCTCGCCGAGGTACTTGTGGGCCATCGCGGAGCACTCCAGGTGCCAGCCGGGACGGCCGCGGCCCCACGGGGTGTCCCAGCTCGGCTCGCCCGGCTTGGCGGACTTCCACATCGCGAAGTCGCGCTGGTCCCGCTTGCCGGTCTCGCCCTCGCCCTCGGGCTGGCGTAGGTCGTCCAGCTTCTGGTTGGAGAGCGCCAGGTAGTCGGGGTACGACCGCACGTCGAAGTAGACGTTGCCGTCGGCCGCGTAGGCGTGGCCCTTCTCGATGAGCCCGCGCATCATCTCGATCATCTCGGGGATGTGCCCGGTGGCCCGCGGCTCGACGGTCGGCGGCAGGCAGCCCAGCGCGTCGTAGCCGGCGTTGAAGGCCCGCTCGTTCTCGTAGCCGATCTGCCACCACGGCGTGCCGAGCTCGCGCTCCTTGGTGATGATCTTGTCGTCGATGTCGGTGACGTTGCGGACGAAGGTCACCTGGTAGCCGCGGTAGGCGAACCACCGCTGCATGATGTCGAAGTTGAGCCCGGACCGGATGTGCCCGATGTGTGGCGCCGACTGGACGGTAGCGCCGCACAGGTAGATCGAGACACAACCCGGTACAAGCGGGACGAAGTCGCGTACCTGGCGGGTGCTGGTGTCGTACAGACGAATGCTCACAGCGTCCAGCGTAGTGGGCAGCGGGGGGTGCCCCGCCACATTCCCCGGGAGGACGGGGGCGTGGTCCCGGGGAAACGGCGGGGCGGGGTCGGGTGGATCAGATGGTGCCGACCACCTTGCGCGGGGAGATCCGGACGACCACCCGGACGTCGTCCGGGCCGTCGAAGCCGTAGTCCTTGCCCATGTACTTGTGGGACAGCTCGTCGATCAGCTCGCGCCCGCCCTCGGTGGTCAGCGTGGCCTCGCCGCGCGCCTCGAAGTACTCGTACGGGTTGTCCTGCGAGTTGATCACGAGCGACAGGCGCGGGTCCCTGACCAGGTTGAGGTGCTTGCGGCGGCCCTGGACAGTGGAGAACAGGATGTCGTCGCCGTCCCGCTTGACCCAGACCACCGAAGCCTGCGGGCTCCCGTCGGGCTGGATCGTGGAGACCACGGCGAAGCTCTTGCTGTCGAGCAGATTCTTGACCTTGTCGGCGAGTTCGACACCCATCGGAAACCTCTTCTCGTCGCGGCTCGCGGCCCGAGCGGAAGCCCCGCGCGGGCCCGGGTCGAACACTAGCGACCCGGGCCCCCGGAACACCGGGTGAACACCCGTCAGGTACGGGTTGTTCCCGCCCCCCGGCACGAGCGGCTCAACGCCGTTCGTACACCAGGGCGGTGGCGATCGCGGCCAGGCCCTCGGCCCGGCCGGTCAGCCCCAGACCGTCGGTCGTGGTGCCGGAGACGGCCACCGGGGCGCCGACCGCCTCGGACAGCGCGGCCTGCGCCTCGGCCCGCCGCTTGCCGATCTTCGGCCGCACACCGATCACCTGGACCGACACGTTGCCGATCTCGAAGCCCGCCGCGCGGACCAGCCGGGCCGCCTCGCCGAGCAGCTTCACCCCGGACGCGCCGGCCCACTCCGGGCGGTCGGTGCCGAAGTGGGCGCCCAGGTCGCCGATCCCGGCGGCCGAGAACAGCGCATCGCAGGCGGCGTGGGCGGCGACGTCGGCGTCCGAGTGCCCGGAGAGGCCGTCCCCGGCGTCCGGCCAGTCCAGCCCGGCCACCCGGAGCGGGCGGCCGGCCTCGAAGGCGTGCACGTCGGTGCCGATCCCGACGCGGGGGATCACCGGGATCACGGGGATCACCGGGGTCTGCGGGTCAGTAGGCATCGGCGGCCCTCCTGCGGGCGAGTACGGCCTCGGCGAGCACGAGGTCCAGCGGACGGGTGACCTTGAACGCCTCCTCGTGGCCGGGCACCACGACGACCCGACCGCCGTAGCGCTCGACCAGGCCGGCGTCGTCGGTGACCGGGGGCGCGTCGGCGGTGCCGGCGCTCTCCTCGGCCAGCGCCTTGGCGTGCACCTCGACCAGGGTGGCCCGGTCGAAGCCCTGCGGGGTCTGCACGGCGCGCAGGGTGGCGCGCTCGGGCGTGTCGAGCACCGGCTCGGGGCCGCCCGGGTTGGGTTCGACCCGCTTCACCGTGTCGGCCAGCGGCACCGCGGGCACCACGGCGTGCGCCCCGGCCCGGACGGCGGCCGCGACGGCGTCCACCACCTCGACCGGGACCAGCGGGCGGGCCGCGTCGTGCACCAGCACGATCCCGACCTCGTCCGGGATCGCGGCCAGGCCCAGCCGGACCGACTCCTGGCGGGTCGCCCCGCCGGCCACCACCCGGATGTCCTTGTCGTCCAGCCCGTGGCTGTCCAGCAGGGCGACCACCTCGGCCACCCCGTCGGCGGGGGCGGCGACCACGACCAGGCCGACCGCCCGGCTGCGGGCCAGGGCCCGGACGGCGTGCACCAGGAGCGGCACGCCCCCCAGTTCCCGCAGGGCCTTCGGGGCCCCGGGCCCCAGCCGCTCACCCCGTCCGGCGGCGGGCACCACTGCTGCTGCGACTGCTCCTGACGCGTTCAGGTTTCACTCCTTCGGCGAAGTGGGTATGGCCATGGCGTGCCCGGCGGGCGCACCGGGCCCCTTCCGAAGAACCACGGTCCACCGCCCGCCGCACAGCTCCGCAAGCTCCGCGCAACAGCGGGCGCAGAAACGGTCTTGCAAGCCTGGGCCGGCTCGGGCGGGTGGCGTGGTCCGGACATGCCTCAGCGCCCGAAGTGCCACTGCACCACTCCCGGACGGTTCGTCCGAGAAGTGGTGCGCCGGCACCGGGCGCTGTGAGCGTTGGGCGGCAGCCCGACCGCACGAGCGGTGACGTGCTACGAGGCGAGGACCTCGTCGAGCAGCGTCTCCGCCTTGTCCTCGTTGGTGTTCTCCGCCAGCGCGAGCTCGCTGACGAGGATCTGGCGCGCCTTCGCGAGCATCCGCTTCTCGCCGGCCGAGAGGCCGCGCTCGCGCTCGCGGCGCCACAGGTCGCGGACGACCTCGGCGACCTTGATGACGTCGCCCGAGGCGAGCTTCTCCAGGTTCGCCTTGTAGCGACGGGACCAGTTGGTCGGCTCTTCCGTGTACGGTGCCCGCAGCACCTCGAAGACCCGGTCCAGACCCTCCTGGCCGACCACATCGCGCACGCCGACGAACTCCGCGTTCTCGGCGGGCACGCGGAGCGTCAGGTCTCCCTGCTGCACCTTGAGCACCAGGTAGGTCTTGTCCACACCTTTGATCTGGCGAGTTTCGATGGCCTCGATCAGCGCGGCCCCGTGATGGGGGTAGACCACCGTGTCGCCAACCTTGAACGTCATGTGACAGGACCCCTTCCGTGGCTTTCCAGAATAACACGGTTCGCGGCGCACCCGAAGGGCGTTTTCGCAGGTCAGGGCCGGTCTCGGGGCTTGACAAGGACCCCCATGACGTGCTGCGACCGATGTTCGAGAGGGGCTTCCCGCAGGTCGGAGGCGGTTCCGGGGTTCGACGAAACCCTTGCGCAACACCCCCGCAACCATGATTGGATCTTGAGCTTTCACCCCTTTTCCGGTCGCGACCCAATCGTTATTCGATCTTGGTCGAACCTTGTCCTCCGCGTGACCCGGACATGCCGAACGTACCGCCGGACGGCCCCCGCAGGCCCCCGGGAGTGCGACACGGGGACCACCCCGTGAGGAGCGCATAAGCGAGGTCGATAATCTGAGACCTGACCTTCCGACACGTGACCTAGGAGAAGCCGCCGCCGTGAGCCGCAGCCTTCGACGCGGCAGCATCGCCGCCATCGCCGCCATCGCCATCGCCTCGCTGTCCTCCTGCGCCGCCGGCAACACGCCGGACACCCTGCAGATCAAGCCGGACAACGCGGCGGCGACCCTCGGAACGAACCTCCGGCTGAACAACATCGTGGTCGTCACGGCGGAGGGCGCCTCCGGCGACCACACCGGCCCCGCGAACGTGGTCGTCAACATCGCGAACACCGCGACCACCCCGGCCGAGCTCCAGTCCGTCACCGTCGGCGGTGCCGCTGCCACCTTCGCGGACGCCGCCGGCGCTCCGCTGTCCGAGATCGTCGTCCCGGCCGGTGGCTCGGTGGTGATCGGCGGCCAGGGCAACCCGTCCGCCACCGCCGCCTCCGCGACCGTCCACGTCGGCGGCTTCGCCCCGACCGTCTTCACCTTCAAGGACGGCCAGAAGGTCGAGGCCCAGGCCGCCGTGAGCCCCGACTCGGGCGAGCACGGCCGCGGCCTCTACCAGGGCTTCGGGCCGACCCCGTCGCCGACCGCCACCCCCGCCAAGACCGCCACGCCCGGTGCCACCGCCCCGTCCGCCGGCGCCACCACCCCGGGCGCGCCGACCCCCGGTGCCGCCGTCCCGGCCGGCACCACCACCGCCCCGGGCGTCCCGGCCGCGCACTGACGCAGAA
>NZ_JBEZUT010000052.1:0-34224 GCF_040636595.1 Kitasatospora sp. NPDC036755 | reverse complement strand
GCCGCCTCGCGGGCGCTGGCGCTCGCACGGAGCTGGGCGGCCGAGGACCGGGCGGCCGACGCGCCGCTGGTGGTGGTCACCCGGGGCGCGGTCGCCACCGGCCGGGACACCGGCGCCACCGACCCGGCCACGGCCGCGGTCTGGGGCCTGCTCCGCTCGGCCCAGTCGGAACTGCCCGGCCGGATCGTCCTCGTCGACCTGGACGAGGACCCGGCCTCGGCGGCGGCCCTGCCCGCCGTCCTCGCCTCCGGCGAACCCCAGACGGCCGTCCGGGCCGGCACGGTGCTGGTGCCCCGGCTGGCCCGCACCGCACCCCCGGGAGGACCGGCCGGCCGGCCCTGGAACCCCGAGGGCACCGTGCTCGTCACCGGTGGCACCGGCGCGCTCGGCGCGCTCTTCGCCCGCCACCTGGTGCGCGCCCACGGCGTCCGGCACCTGCTGCTGGCCGGCCGCAGCGGCCCGGCGGCCCCCGGCGCGGCCGCCCTGGCCGAGGAACTCGCCGCGCTGGGCGCCCGGGTGACGATCAGCGCCTGCGACCTCGGCGACCGGGAGGCGGTCGCCGCGTTGCTCGCCGAGGTCCCCGAGCGGCACCCGCTCACCGCGGTGGTGCACGCGGCCGGCGTCCGGGACGACGGCATGGTCACCGGCCAGACGGCCGAGCGGCTGGCCGGCGTGCTGCGCCCCAAGGCCGACGCCGCCTGGCATCTGCACGAACTGACGGCACATCAGGAACTGTCCGCCTTCGTGCTGTTCTCCTCCGTCGCCGGCCTGGTGGGCGGCCCCGGCCAGGCCACCTACGCCGCGGCGAACACCTTCCTCGACGCGCTCGCCGAGCACCGCGCCGCCCTGGGCCTGCCCGCGACCTCGGTCGCCTGGGGCCTGTGGGCCACCGCGGGCGGCATGGGCGGGGAGCTGGGCGAGGCCGATCTGAAGCGCATCGCCCGCACCGGCCTGCTGCCCGTCACCGAGGAGGACGGCCCCGGCCTGCTGGACGCCGCCCTGGCCCTCGGCCCCGGCGCGGTCGCCGCCAGTCCCCTGGACCTGGCCGCCCTGCGCGCCCGGCCCGACCAGGTCCCGGCGGTGTTCGCGGCGCTGGCACGGACCGCGCCGCGGCCCTCCGCCCAGGACGGCGCCGCCCCGGCGGCCTCGCTCGCCGAACGGCTGGAGGGGCTGCCCGAGGCCGGTCGGTGGGAGGCCGTGCTCGACTTCGTCCGCCACGAGGTCGCCCTGGTGCTGGGCCACCCGAACCCGGGCGCCATCGGCGCGGACCGCCCGTTCGCCGAGCTCGGCTTCGACTCGCTGACCTCCGTCGAACTGCGCAACCGGCTCAGCGGCGGCTCCGGGATCAGGCTCTCGGCCTCGGTGGTCTTCGAGCACCCCACGCCGGCGGCGCTCGGCAAGCACCTGTTCGCCGAACTGCTCGCCGGCACCCCCGAACCGGCCCGCGCCGCGGTGGACTTCGCCGCCGAGATCACCCTGGACGAGTCCATCCGGCCCGCCGGGGAGGTCAGCCGGGTGGCCGTCGACCCCCGGGAGATCCTGCTGACCGGTGCGACCGGCTTCCTCGGGGCGTTCCTGCTCCGGGACCTGCTGCGCACGACCACCGCCCGGGTGCACTGCCTGGTGCGGGGCACCGACCGGGCCGACGCCGAGCGCCGGCTGCACGAGAACCTGGCCTGGTACGAACTGGGGGAGGAGGTCGACCGCGGCCGGCTGACCGTCCACGTCGGCGATCTCACGCTGCCGCGCCTGGGCCTCACCGAGGAGGACTTCGACGACCTGGCCCGCCGCGTGGACGTGGTCTACCACGCCGGCGCGACGGTCAGCTGGCTGCGGCCGTACGCCGAGCTGCGGCCGGCCAACGTGGACGGCACCCGCGAGGTGCTCCGGCTGGCCGCCCGGCACCGGACCGTCCCGGTGCACCAGGTGTCCACCAGCGGGGTGTTCCCCGCCCCCCGGGGCGAGGCGCTGCCGGTCGAGGTGGACGCGCCGACCGGCCCCGGCGAGGAGCTGTGGAACGGCTACCTGCAGAGCAAGTGGGTGGCCGAGCAGGTCATCGGGATCGCCCGCGGGCGCGGACTGCCGGTGTCCCTGTACCGGGTGGACGTCGTCTGCGGCGACCAGCGGGCGGGCGCCTGCCAGACCCGGGACTTCGTCTGGCTGAGCCTCAAGGGCGTGCTCCAGGCGGGCGCCGTGCCCGACCGGCTCGCCGGGTCCTTCCACATGGTGCCGGTCGACTACGTCAGCGGGGCGATCACCGCGCTGGCGGCGGACCCGCAGGCCTCGGGCGGCACGTTCCACCTCTTCAACGAGCAGACCCAGCCCTTCGCGGACTTCGTCGACCACCTGCGGGGCCGCGGGTACCGGCTGCCCGAGGTCGGGTGGGAGGACTGGCGCGCCCGGGTGCGCGCCGACCGCCACAACGCGCTGACCCCGCTGCTCGACGCCTTCGAGGCGCTGATGGCGGGCGACGGCAGGGCGACCTACCCGCCGCTGGACGTGACCCGGACGGAGCGGGCGCTGGAGGGCACCGGGATCGCCTGCCCGGCGATCGACCGGGAGCTGTTCGGGAGGTACGTGGACTTCTTCGTCCGGGCCGGCTGGTTCCCGGAGCCCGGAGCCGCCGAGGAGGGCGCCCCGGCCGCCCCGGCCGCCCCGGCCGCCCCGGTCGTACCGGCGGCGCAGGGCACGCCCACGGCACGGAACGCACCGAACGCACGGAACGCACGGAACGCACGGACAGAGCAGACACCGCAGAGGAGCGAGCACCGTGGGGACAACTGATCGGAACCGGGCCGTCGTCCTGGGCGCGAGCATGGCCGGGCTGCTGGCCGCCCGGGTGCTCGCCGACTCCTACCGCGAGGTCCTGGTGGTGGAGCGGGACGACCTCACCGAGCACGTCTGCGCCGACGCGCACGACTGCCCGCGCCGGGGCGTGCCGCAGGGCGCCCACGTGCACGCCCTGCTGGCCCGCGGCCGGCAGGTGCTGGAGGAGTTCTTCCCGGGCATCACCGGGGAGTTGACCTCCGACGGCGCCGCCGCGGGCGACGTCACCGGCCAGGTCCGCTGGGTCATGAACGGCCACCGGATGCCCAAGCCGCACTCCGACATGCTGCTGCTGTCGATGAGCCGGCCGTTCCTGGAGCAGCGGGTCCGCCGCCGGCTGCGCGCGCTGCCCAACGTCCGGGTACTGGAACGGCACGACCTCGTCGGACTGCTGACCTCGCCGGACGACAGCGCCGTGGTGGGCGTGAACGTGGTCTCCGAGGGCCGGGGGCGGAGCCTGGCCGCCGACCTGGTGGTGGACGCGACCGGGCGCCGCTCGCGGACCCCGGCCTGGCTGAAGGCGCTCGGCTACCCGGCGGTCGAGGAGGAGGAGCTGCGGATCGGCGTGGGCTACGCCACCCAGTACTTCCGCCTCCCGGACGAGGCGATGCCCGACGAGATCTCGATCGACGTGGTCGCCGCGCCGGAGACCGGGCGCGGCGCCATCTGCGCCCGGATCGAGAACGGGCGCAACGTGGTCACCGCCTACGGCATCCTCGGCGACTACCCGCCGAGCGACTCGGCGGGCTTCCTGGACTTCCTCAAGTCGCTGTCCGCGCCGGACATCCACGAGGCCGTCCGGGACCAGGAGCCGCTCGGCGACCCGGTCGCCTACCGGTTCCCCGCCAACCTGCGCCGCCGCTACGAGCGGCTGACCGCCTTCCCGGACGGGCTGCTGGTGCTCGGCGACGCCGTGTGCAGCTTCAACCCGGTGTACGGGCAGGGCATGACCGTCGCCGCACTCGGCGCGACCGTGCTGCGCGACCACGTCACCCGTCCGGGGGCGCCGCGGCCCGCCGCGTTCTTCGCCGACCTCGCCCGGCGGGCGGTGGACCACGTCTGGTCCATGACCACCGGCGCGGACCTGGCCTTCCCCGGCGTCGAGGGGGAGCGGAGCGCCGAGCTGCTGGAGGAACACGCCTACCTGGACCGGCTGTTGACGGCGGCGGCGGAGGATCCGTCGCTGCTGACCGCCTACGCTCGGGTGGTGTTCCTGGTGGACCCGCCGTCGGCGCTCGCCGCGCCGGAGGTGGTGGCCGCCGTCGAGGCGGTCGAGCGGGCCGGGGCCCCGGATCCCGCACACAGCTTCTGATGAAACGTCAGAATCCCGATTCCGAGGGACTGGAGAACATGAGCAACTCACCCGTACTGGTACTGGGCGGCACCGGCAAGACGGGGCGCCGGGTCGCGCGCCGGCTGACCGAGCGCGGCAGGGAGGCCCGGATCGCCTCCCGTTCCGGCGCGCAGCGCTTCGACTGGCACGACCGGGAGACCTGGGCGCCGGCCGTCGAGGACGTCGAGGCGGTCTACGTCGTGGACGAGCAGGGCGCCGAATCGGCCCGTCTGCTCTCGGAGTTCGCCGCGCTCGCCACCGGGCGCGGAGTGCGCCGGCTGGTGCTGCTGTCGGCGCGGACGCTGGAGCAGTGGCCGGCGGACTCGCCGATCTTCGCCGCCGAGCACGCCGTGCGGGAGTCCGGCGCGCAGTGGACGATCCTGCGGCCGACCTGGTTCGCGCAGAACTTCAGCGAGGACCGGCTGCTGCGCGAGGACGTGCGCGAGGGGGAGCTCGTGCTCCCCGACTGGCAGGGGCGGGAGCCCTTCGTGGACGCCGAGGACATCGCCGCGGTCGCGGTGGCCGCGCTCACCGAGGACGGCCACGCGGGGGAGGTCTACGCGCTGTCCGGCCCCCGGCTGATGACCTTCGGCGACTGCGCGGACGCGATCGCCGCGGCCGCCGGCCGGGAGCTCCGCAAGGTGGACGCGAGCCGCGAGGAGTACACCGAGCACCTCGTCCGGCGCGGCTACCCCCGGGACTTCGGCGGCTTCCTGAACGAGATCTTCGACACCATCCGCAGGGGTGAGACCGCCTATCTGTCGGACGGTGTCCAGCGGGCCCTCGGGCGGCCGCCGCGCGATTTCTCCGAGTACGTCGCGGAGACCTCGTGGGAGATTTCCGGGAGGAATTCCGGCTGATTCCGGAAAGGCCCACGACGGGAACTCCGGCCGGAATACCGGTGGTCTCGGCCCGGTAATCCTCCGCTCTCCGCCGCAGGTCGGCGGCGATTACCGGAGGATTGCCGGACCGGGTCCGGACGGTCGGTACGGTGTTCCCGCCGAGAACGGTTCGGGGCCGATCCGAGCGCACCGTCGGGGCACCTCGTTCGAACCCGCCGTTCCCGGCGCACCACCCGATCACGACGCCCGAGCGCGAGGCCCGAGCGCGATGCCCGATCACGACGCCCGAGCGCGAGGCCCGAGCGCGATGCCCGAGCGCGAGGCCCGCGGGCACACCACCCGAGCACATCGTCCGACGACCATCCGAGTGGAAGAGAACGGAGCGGTGAACCATGGCCAGTGAGTCCATCACCAAGTACCTGGCGAGCGACATCGAGCAGCACCAGGAATTGTTCGGCGAGGCGTTCAACTCCGGCGACGCGGACGCGGTCAACTCCATGTACACCGAGGACGCCGTCGGCGTCTGGGACCCGGGGGTGCCGCTGTCCGGCGAGGCCCGGCGGGAGTACGTCCGGCGGTTCCTGTCCCACGGCCCCACCGTGGACGCGACCGTGCTCCAGACGCTGGTCTCCGGGGACCAGGCCATGCTGGTCGTCGAGTGGACGATCGACACGAAGGACGACGACGGCAACCCGGAGCGGCTCCAGGGCGTCGCCATCGACGTGCTCAAGCGCGGCGAGGACGGCAACTGGCGCTACGTCATCGACAACCCCTACGGCGTGAGCGGCCCCCGCACGCCACAGGGCTGAGACCGGCGGTGTCCCGGCCCCCGCCCCGGTGGACCGGGACACCGCCCCACCGGGTCCGGACCCGGTGGGGCGGCCGTCAGCCGAGCGCCCGGGTGCGCTGCCGCCCGCCCGGGGCCGTACCGAAGGCGTGGCGGTAGTCGGTGGGCGTGACCCCGACGTGCAGGGTGAAGTGCCGGCGGAGGTTGGCCGCGGTGCCGAGGCCGCTGGCCTCGCTGACCCGCTCGATCGGCAGGTCGGTGGTCTCCAGCAGGGTCTGGGCGCGGGCCAGCCGCTGGTTGAGCAGCCACTTCAGCGGCGTCATGCCGGTGGAGGCCTGGAGGCGCCGGAAGAAGGTCCGGGTGCTCATCCCGGCCTGCCGGGCCATGCCGTCGACGGTGAGCGGCCGGTCCAGGTTGCGGCTCGCCCAGTCCATCACCGGGCCGAGGCTGTCGCCGTCGGTGACCGGGACGGAGAGGTCGACGAACTGGGCCTGTCCGCCCGGGCGGTGGCCGGAGACGACCATCCGGCGGGCCACCTGGTTGGCGACGTGCGCGCCCAGGTCGCGCCGGACGAGGTGCAGGCACAGGTCCAGCCCGGCGCTCATGCCGGCGCTGGTGAGCACCTGCCCCTCGTCGACGTAGAGCACCGAGTCGTCGACGACCGCCTCGGGGTAGCGCCGGGCGAGCTCCGCTGTGTGCATCCAGTGCGCGGTGGCCCGGCGGCCGTCGAGCAGGCCCGCCTCGCCGAGCGCGAACGCCCCGTTGCAGAGCGAGACCATCCGGGCCCCGGCGGCGGCCGCCGCGCGCAGCGCCTCGACGAGTTCGGCGGGCAGCGGGTCGCCCCGGGAGATCACCGCGTCCGGGACCGAGGGGACGATCACGGTGTCCGCGCCGACCAGGCCCTCCAGGCCGTGCGGCGTGCGCACCGAGAACCCCCGGGCCTCGGCGGCGGAGGGGCCGCCGATCGAACACAACCGGAGGTCGTACCAGGGATCGGCGAGATCGGGCTGGGGGTTGCCGAACACCGCGTTCGCGATCGCGGTCTCGTAGACCTCGCACACCTGCATATCCGTGTCGTTGATCAGCGCAATGGCCACAGATCCAGGATTCATGTGGTGAGTGTACGGCAGGAATTTTGCGATGTCGGGCACTTCTGCCACTGTCCGCCACCCGCTTCCCGGTGACATCGTGCTGGAAACGGGTCGGCCGGCGGGAGCCATTCCGACCCCAAGGGAAAATGAACGGGAGTCATCTCTTATGTCGAACACCGACGCGGCCCAGGCACCGGTCACGGTCATCGGACTCGGGCTGATGGGTCAGGCCCTGGCCGCGGCCTTCGTGAAGGCGGGCCACCCGACCACGGTGTGGAACCGCACGGCGCGCAAGGCGGACGAGCTCGTCGCCCAGGGCGCGACCCTGGCCGGCTCGGTGCGGGAGGCCGTCGAGGCGAGCCCGCTGGTCATCGCCTGCGTCTCCGACTACGACGCCGTCCACGGCCTGCTGGACCCGCTGGACGACGTCCTCAAGGGCAAGGTCCTGGTGAACCTCACCACGGGCACCTCGACCCAGGCCCGGGAGACCGCCGAGTGGGCGGCGCAGCGTGAACTCGTGTACGTCGAGGGCGTCATCATGGCGATCCCGCCGGACATCGCCACCGAGAACGCGGTGCTCCTGTACAGCGGCCCGAAGGAGGCCTACGAGCGGCACGAGGCGACGCTGCAGGCGCTCGGCCCGGCCGGTACCGCCTACCTCGACACCGACCACGGGCTGTCCGCGCTCTACGACATGTCGCTGCTCAGCATCATGTGGAGCGTCCTCAACAGCTTCCTGCACGGTGCCGCGCTGCTCGGGACGGCGAACGTCAAGGCCACCACCTTCGCCCCGCTGGCCAACACCATGATCAACGTGGTCACGGGCTACGTCACCGCCTACGCCCCGCAGATCGACGAGGGCGAGTACCCGGCCGGGGACGCCACCAACCTGGTCCACCAGGCGGCCATCGAGCACCTCGCCGAGGAGAGCGAGACCCTCGGCATCAACACCGAACTGCCGAAGTTCTACAAGGCGTTCATCGACCGCGCGATCGCGTCCGGCCACGCCGAGAACGGCTACGCGGCGCTGATCGAGCAGTTCCGCAAGCCCTCCGCCTGACGCACCTCCCGACGACGCGGCGGCGTCGTCGGTCATCTCCCGCCTCCGGGGTACGGCTGCCCAGCCGTACCCCGGAGGCTTTTCCGTGTCCGGTGGGAGCCGTCCCGCCGGACCCCGTTCCACTCCTCCGTCTCACGTTCCACTCCTGCCCCGCGCCCGTTCAGCCCCTTCCGTCACAGCGGTTACCGGAACGAGGAGCCCGGCGGCCGTCCGGCGGTTACCTGCGGGTGACCGAAAATCGCCGCCGCTCGGTTACGTTGAGCCTGCAACCTCGGCTCCGGCGCTCTCCCAACAGGCCTGAGCCACAAGGGAGTTCATTCGCCGATCGGCGAACCGCCGGGCCGGTGGGGCGCAAGGCCCCGAGGCCTGTGTACACCTCAAGGAGAATCGTGAGCAGAACCACCGATCGTGGCCGGATACCGACCTCCGCCGACGCGGGAGCCGGCCTCGACCGTTCCGTGCCGCGCGTTCCGCGGCGCACCCTGCTGAAGGCGGCCGGCGCCGCCACGCTCGCCACCGCGGCGGGCGCCGCCGTCGCCCCCTCGGCCTGGGCGGAGGGGGGCGGCCGGACGGCGTTCGACGTGATCGTCGTCGGCGCCGGCCTGGCCGGTGTCACCGCCGCCCGCGAGCTGCGGGCGAAGGGCAAGCAGGTCCTCCTGCTGGAGGCCCGCAACCGGATCGGCGGCCGGACCTGGACGGACACCTTCCGCGGCCAGCAGATCGAGCGCGGCGGCACCTGGGTCGACCCGACGCAGCCCCACGTCTGGCGTGAACTCGCGCGGTACCAGGTGCCGTTGACCGCCGATCAGTGGTCGGACCGGGTGATCCTGCCGACCCTCACCGGCTTCCAGGAGTACGACGCCACGGTGGCCTACCAGCGCCAGGCCCAGCTGTTCACCCAGTACTTCGCGGGCGCGACCACCCTCTTCCCGAAGCCCTTCGAGCCGCTGACCCGCCAGGACCTGCTGCAGGACGCCGACCGCTACTCCCTGCGGGACCGCCTCGACCAGCTCAACTACGCGCCCGCCGACGAGATCCGGCTCACCAGCACCACCTCGTTGTTCGGCGGCACCAGCAAGCGCGGGGCGTACTCCCACCTCGCGCAGTGGTGGGCGCTGGCCGGCGGGACCTTCGAGGGGTTCCACAACGTCAACACCTACCGGCCGCTGAACGGCACGGTGTCCCTGCTGAACGCGATCCTCACGGACGCCGCGCCCACCGTCCGGCTCAACTCCCCGGTCGCCTCGATCGTCCAGCAGGGCACGGAGGCGCGCGTCACCACCCGGGCCGGCGAGCAGTTCACCGCGCCCGAGGTGATCCTGGCCGTGCCGGTCAACGTCTGGCGCACCATCACCTTCGATCCGCCGCTGCCCGAGCCGCACCGGCTGGCCTCGACCGCCGGGATCGGCGTGCCGCACGAGCGGAAGATCTGGCTGGATCTCAAGCAGCCGGCCGGCCGCTTCGTCGCCGAGGCACCGGAGGGGTACCCGATCTGCATCATGGGCCGGCTCAACGACGGCCAGCACGTCGTGGCGTTCGCCATCCAGCCCGGATTCGACGTCAACGACCGCACGAAGGTCGAGGCCGCCGTCAAGCAGGTCGTCCCGCAGGCGGAGCTGGTCGACTACACCGCCACCGACTGGGACACCGAGGAGTTCTCGCTCGGGGCCGGGGCCTTCCGTCAGCCGTTCCAGCTGACCACGCTGTTCCACCAGATCCAGCAGCCGCACGGGCGGGTCAAGTTCGCCGGCGGAGACATCGCGAACGGGTGGAGCGGCTACATGGACGGCGCCGTGGAGTCGGGCCTGCGGGCGGCCGGTTCGCCGACCCTGAACGCCGCCGCCACGCCGGGTTCGTCGAGCTGGCCGCCGATCGTCGGCCACGCGGCGAACCCCACCGCCTACCGCTCGGCGTTCGCGTTCTGACCGCGTGACGAGGACCGGCAGCGGACACCTGTCCGCCGCCGGTCCTCCCGTTTTCCGGCGCCCCGCTACCGGGCCTGGTCCGAGCGCACCACGTACAGCTGAGGCGGGGCGGAGTGCCAGCCGTTGCCGCCGCTGCACCGCTCGTCGCGCAGCGAGGCCGAGCCGGACGCCAGGATCCGGCGCAACTGGTCGCGGCGGACGGCCGGTTCGTCGCCGGCCGCCTCCTTCAGCGCGGCCAGCAGCTCGCCCGCCGAGTTCTTCAGCCCGCTGTCCGCGGTGGACATCAGGAACTCGATCAGCCGGTCGATGGCGGCGTCCGAGATCGGTTCGAGGACCAGCGTGACGCTGTGCCGGATCCCGCCGCCCCACCCGGGGCGGCGGGCCAGCAGCTCCGGCCGGGCGGTGGCGATCACCAGCAGCGGCAGCGCCCCGACGGACGTCGTGAGGTGCTGGACGAAGTCCGTCACCTCGTCGTCGGCCCAGTGCAGGTCCTCGACGACGAGCACCAGCGGGCCCTGTTCCACGGCCCGGGTGAGGAACTGCCGGACGGCCTCCAGTACTTCGCCGGTCGCCAGCCAGCCGGTGCAGGCGGCCGGGTCCGGGTCCACCAGGCGGGCGAGCCGGGCGACCAGCTGCCGGCACTCCTCCGGGGAGGCGACCAGCCGTTCGACGGTGCCGGTGAGTTTGGCCACCGCGGCCGTCCCGGAGTCGCTGGCCAGGATCCCGCAGCAGGAGAGCAGCAGGTCGCGCACCACCTCCAGCGGATGGCCGCCGAAGGCGTGGGTCCGCGCCACCACCAGCCGTACCGACTCCGGGTTGGCCGCGACCCTGCGCTCGAACTCCATGACGAACCTGGTCTTGCCGATGCCGGGCGCCCCCAGCACGGTGACCAGGTGCGGCGTGCCCTGGTGCCGGGTGCGCTGCATCAGGCTGCGCAGCACGTCCAGGTCGTACTCGCGGTCGACCATCGGGACGGCGTGCAGGGCCGAGTACTCCTGCCGCAGCCCGCCGACCAGCCAGCCGCCGGCCTCGCCGCCGCGCCGGTAGGAGATCGCGAACTCGGTGTCCCGGCGCGTCCGTTCGCAGACCCGGATCTCACCGGTCCGGCTGTGCTCCAGCAGGGTCTGGCACTCGTCCAGCAGGGCGCCGGTCACCGAGGGCGGGACGGATCCCCGCCCCGGGTCGTGGCGCACCAGCGCCTCCCCGGTGGCCACCGCGATCTGGACCGCGGCGACGCGGACGGCGGCCGACAGCGCCGGGTCGGTCGGTGTGCAAAGGCGGTCGCGGACCGTCAGCGCCGTGTTCACCGCGCGCTCCGCGTCCTCCTCACCGACGTGGGGCACACCGAACAGGGCCAGCCAGATCGAGCCGATCGAGGCGGCGAGCGTTCCGCCGAGGCACTCGACCTCCTCACGGATGACCGCCGTCATGCGCTCCAGCGCCTCGTCCACCACCGTCGGTTCGACGTCGTGGAGTTCGGGGGTGAGCTGGGCCCGGACGATGAGGACACTGACGTCCTTGCGTTCGCTGACGGGCCCGCGCCCCCCGGCCTCCCCGCGCCCGCCGACGTCCGCACGGCCGTTGACGTCGCCGCGGCCGTTGACGTCCCCGGGCCCGTGCCCGTTGACGTCCCGACGCTCGGAGACCCGCGGCAGGACGGGCACGCGCTCGTCGTCGCACGGCGGCTCCAGCAGGACGCGGGTGCCGGACAGACCCGGCAGCGCCGGCTCCACCGGGGCGAAGCACACGTCCAGCGACCGGGATCCGACCGCCTGGAGGACCCGGTCGGCGCGGGGCTGGGGCACCGGCGTCATGCGCAGTTCGATGTGCTGGCGCATGCCGGCCGGGATCAACGCCGGTTCGTGGGCGAGGATCGCCCGTTGCAGTGACTGCAGCGCCCGGGCGGGTTCGAGGCCGAGCTTCTCGACCATCGTGGTCCGTGCGCTGTGGTAGACGTCCAGTGCGTCGCTCTGCCGCTCCGAGCGGTAGAGCGCCAGCATCAGCTGGCCCAGCAGGCGTTCGCGCAGCGGTTCGGTGGCGACGGCCTGTTCCAGCCGGACCAGCACCCGCTGGTGGTTCCCGCAGGTGAGCTCCGCCTCGAAGTAGTCCTCCAGGGCGTCCAGTCGGGAGTTCTGGATGGAGGTCAGCTCCGGCCAGTCGACGCCGGTCTCCACCAGGTCGGCCAGCGCCGGTCCGCGCCACAGGTCCATCGCCCGGTGCAGCAGCGGCACCGCGGCGCCCGCCGAGCCGGCCGCCAGCTCCGCGCGGCCCTGCTCGACCAGGCTCCGGAACATGTGAAGGTCCGTCAGGCTCGGTTCGGTGCGCAGCACGTAGCCGGGCGGCTGGCTGAGCAGTTCGGCCGCGCCGCTCCCGCCCGCCCTTCCGTCCTCGCTCTCGCCCTCGTCCTCCTCCTCGCCCTCGGCGAGGCTGAGCAGGCGGCGCAGCCGCCAGACCGAGTTCTGCAGGATCTTGCGGGCCGACTGCGGAGATCTGCCGCCGGGCCACAGCGCCTCGATCAGTTCACTGCTGGCCACCACCCGGTTGGTGTTCAGCAGCAGGAACCCGAGGGTCGCGCGCTGCCTGATCCCTCCGAGTCCCACCGAGCGGCCACCCGCGACGACTTCCAGCGGGCCGAGCACACGAAACCGCACCGCTATCCCCCATGGTCAAGATCACCTGACAACGCCCCGGCCCCATCCGGCCTGGGGCTACGCAGCCATGCCCCCGCACAACGTAACGAGACGATCACAGTCCCTGTACGATCATAAGTGATACACGGGGTGGGGTTAACGTCAAATTATGTTCGAACTGGGCTGTGTATCGCGCCACTTCGTCGTTTCGCGGAACCGGTCGTTCCGTGCGGGAGGGACGGCGAGGATCCGCGGGGCACGCGGCTAGGCGGCGCCCCGGCTCCGGTCGACGAGACCGCCGCCCGGCGCGGCGGCCGGCCGACGGTACCGGCCGTCGTCGAACGCGCCGAGGGACACCAGGAGTTCCCGCACCCGCAGCCCCAGGTGCAGGGCGAAGCGGTCCGCCCCGTTGTCCAGGTCGAGCCCGGTGATCTCCTGGATCCGTCGCAGCCGGTAGTACAGCGACGTGCGGTGGATCCGGAGCTCCTCGGTGGTCCTGGCCACCGAACCGGCGTGGTCGAGGAAGCACCGAAGGGTCTCCTCCAGACGGCTCCCGCAGTCGGACTCCAGCAGGGCGCGCAGCGGCTTCGGGAGCAGCGACTCGTTCAGGGCGTGGTCCGGCAGTTGCAGGAGCACGGCGAACTCGCCGAGGTCGTCCCAGGAGCCGACGCCCTCCAGCCCGGGCATCCGGCGTGCGGCGCGCACCGCGACGAGCGCCTGCTCGTGGGAGGTCCACGCCTCGGCGAGGCCGCGCTGCTGACCGCCGATGCCGACGACGGGATCGGCCGAGGCGTCCAACTCGGCGCCGAGGGCCGCCACGAGCCGCGCGGACTGCTCCCGGAGGGCCTCCGGCGCCCACGGCCGGTCGGCGAGCCGGAGCAGGACGGCCCGGTTCGACTCGACCGCGAAGGCGCCCCGCACCGACCGGCTCCGGAGGACGTCCTCCAGCGTCCCGCGCAGCGCGGTCGCCAGCTGCCCCGGGGGCATCCGGGAGCGCGCCACCTGCACCGAGCACACCACCGCGTGGGGGGCGTCCGGGAGCAGCGCGCCGTCCAGGAGCTGCTGCCGGGCGTCCGTGCGCGCGGCGGGGTCCGCGCCCAGCAGCGACAGCAGGAGCCGCTTCTCCCTGGTCCTCTCCGGGTCGGCCGACTCGTGGTCGGCGGACAGCTGGCCGACGATGGCGGGCGTCGCCCGGGCGATGGCCCCGACCGCCTCCGGAGGCAGCGAGCCGTCCGGGACGACGACGGCCAGCAGGCCGAGGAGCCGGCCGCGTTCGCGCAGCGGCACGCAGTAGCGGGGGAGCAGCCCGAGGTCGTCCCGGCCCTCGACGTAGCCCGGCTTCGTCCACCGGGTGACGCCCTGGGCGAGGACGTGACGGGCGACGTCTCCGCTCGGCCGTCCCTGCAGCAGGACGTGGACGCGGGCCCGGTCCGCGTCGTCGAAGTGCCGGCTGGAACAGACGCGTCCCACCGAGGGGTCGACCAGGGCCACGGACCGGTGCAGCGACTCCGCGAGCTTTTCGACCAGGTCCTTCAACGCGGCACTGCCGACCGGGGCTCGCCGCCACTGTTCGGTCATGGCCGTCCTCCTTCGTGGTCGTCTCCCTCCACGCGGGCCCGGCGGGCCGGGCTCTCGCGTGTCCTCGGCCCACGGTGGCACCGGCGCGATGCCCCACCGTGCACGGTTCTTGTCCCTGTCCGCAGGGACGGCCCGGCCCTCGTGCGTCCGGTGCGGAACTGCCGCAGGCTGAGCCGGCGGGAACGGCCTGTATGCCGCCCCGCGGAGGAGTTCCCGTGCGAGAAGACGTCGACGTTCCCCGGGTGCCGCCCGTCCTCGGGCGGCAGACGCGGGCCTTCCTCGCGTCCACTCCGTGGCCGGCGTCCCCGCCCGGGGACGGCGCCGCGGCGAGGGCGCGGATGGCGGCCCTCTGGAACGACGGCGGCCGCGAGGAGCCCGAGGTCGAGGAGGAGTGGCTGGCCCTGCCGGGCGGGGACGGGAGCCGGGTCCGGGTGCGGGTCCTGCGTCCCGCGGGTGCCGAGGGGCCGCTGCCGGTGGTGCTCTGCCTGCACGGGCTCGGCTGGATGCTGACCGACGCCCACGCGCACCGGCAGCTGACGGCGGACCTGGTGCTCGGGGCGGACGCGGCCGTGGTGATCCCCGAGTACGACGCCCCGGAGCACGCCCGCCACCCGGGCGCCGTCGAGCGGGCGTACGCCGTGGCCCGGTGGATCGCCGCGCACGGTGCGGGATGCGGCCTGGACGGGAGCCGGATCGCGGTGTTCGGGGCCGGCGCGGGCGCCCAGCACGCGGCCGCGCTCACCCTGGTGGCCCGGATGCGCGGCGGCCCGCGCTTCCGCCACCAGGTGCTGGTCTGCCCGGTGACCGACGCGGCGATGGACACCCCGTCCTACCGCCGGTTCGCGGAGGGGTACTTCCTGAGCCGCGCCGCCATGCGTGACTACTGGCGGCAGTACGCGCCGGACCCGCGGGAGCGCGCACGGGCCGTCGTGTCACCGCTGCGCGCGCCGGTCCGGTCCCTCGCGGGCCTGCCGCCCGCGCTCGTCGTCACCGCCGAGGCCGACGTGCTGCGCGACGAGGGCGAGGCCTACGCGGCGCGCCTGGGGCAGGCGGACGTCCCGGTCGTGGCGGTCCGCTACCAGGGAACGATCCACGGATTCGTGCTGTTCGACCGGCTCCGCGGCACGGAGGCGTCCAGGGCGGCCCGGATCCAGCTGACGGACACCCTGCACACCGCCCTGCACACCTGACGGCGTCCCGCCCCGCACACCTGACGGCGCGCCGCCGCGGTCACTCGGGCGCGCCCGCCGGGACGGTGCCGCCGTGCCGGCGCCACTCGCTCGGGGACATCCCGTAGGCCGCCTGGAAGCGGCGGCTGAAGTGGCTCGGGCTGGTGAACCCGCACCGGGCGGACACCGCGGCGATGGTCAGCCGGTCGTAGCGCGCGGCGGTCAGCATGCTCCGCGCCTTCCCGAGCCGTTCGGTGATCAGCCACTGCTCCAGGCTGATCCCCGCCCCGCTGAGCACGGCGTAGAGGTGCCTGAGCGAGACGGCGTGCTCCGCCGCGATCCGCTCCGGCGTCAGGTCGCGGTCGGCGAGGCGGGACCGGGCGTACGCCATGATCCGGGTGAGCAGCGTCTCGTCCATCGTCGACCTGACCTCGGCGGTCCCCTCGGCGTGCGCGGCCGAGAGGAGCAGGGCGCGGACGAGTTCCGTGGTGGCGGACGCCAGCGCCGCCGAACCGGGATCGGCCTCCAGCCGGTCGGGGTCGCTCCACACGCCCCGCAGGTGCTGCAGCACCAGGCCGTGCAGCGGACTGGCGCGCAGCCGCTGGGACGCCCGGACCACCGTTTCCACCGGCACGCCGAGGCGGTTCGCGTCGAACAGCACGGACCTGGACGCCCCGTCGCCGGACCAGCCGTACGTGCGGGGCGACAGCTCGTGGAAGACGCAGATGTCGTCGAAACCCAGGAGCTCCTGGCGGCCCGCGACGTCGGCCCGGTGGACGCCCAGGGGCTGGAGCGAGACCGAGACGACCGGGTCGCTCCGGTGGTGGCGCACGTGGTGGGCCGTCCGGCGCACCTCGAAGCCCGAGTTGCGGGTGGAGAAGAAGTCCAGGCCGCCGATCCGCCACGCCTCCATGCGCGCGTGGATGCCGTTCTCCGGCTCCTCGTGCGCGATGTCGTTGGGCACGGAGGAATCCGTCAGCGCGTGGCGGAACGCCTCCACCCGCTCGCGGGGCGGCACGGTGTCGAGGTCAAGCAGCAGCACGGGCCCTCCCGGGACGGCGGATCTCAGTCATGGCGACTCACGTGGTCGGCGCCGACCTGCCAGTCCTTCGGCGTCATGCCGTAGGCCGCGCGGAAGGCGCGGGTGAAGTGGCTGGAGTTGGCGAAGCCCCAGCGACGGGCGATGCCCGCCACCCCGAGCTCGCCGGCCATCGGCCGCAGGAGGTCCCGGCTGCAGCGCTCCAGCCGCTGCGTCCGGATCCACCCGCCGACGGTCACGCCCTCCTGCTGGAACAGCTTGTGGAGGAAGCGGACGGACATGAAGGTCGCCTCCGCGATCGTGGACGGCGACAGGCCGGGGTCGCGGAGGTTGCGCAGGATGTGGTCCTTGACCCGCTCCAGCGAGGCCGCGGTCCGCGACCCCTGCGGCCGGGCGTGCCCGCCGTGGTCGTCGATGAACAGCGCCAGCAGGTCGAGCGCCGTCGCCGCGGCCCGGCGGCCGACGGCCTCGTCCAGCCCCGGCGCCTCGTGGGCCATCCGCGACAGGTAGGTCGCCACCAGCGCGGCGCTGCCCCCGCCGCCGCTGAACGACGTCGCGGTGAGGGCCCGCAGGTCCCTGTCCGACACGTCCAGCTCCGCGCGGGGGAAGACGAAGGAGGTGAAGGCGAAGTCCTCCTCGATCTTCTTCCGGTACACCCGTGAGGTGTCGGTGAAGGAGAAGTCGCCGGGCCGGAGGAGCGCCTCCCGGCCGTCCTGCTCCTTGAGCGCGGTGCCCCGCTCCTGCAGGCTGAGGATGAGTGACGGCGAGTCGCCGTCGCCGTCGGCGATCAGGCGCCTGCCGCGCGTCACCATCTGCGGTCCCGCCTGGACCCTCGATATCCGCACCGGGCCCAGCCGGTGGCCCTCGATCGAGCCGGGGGAGGGCAGCTCCTCCAGGAAGTCCACGGCCATCGGCACGAAGGCGTGGGCCACCGCCTCGGACCAGCTCTGCGCCCGGTCGGAGGGGGACAGGGGTGCGGTGGAGAGGGATGCGGACACCGGGTTCCTCCCAGGTCGACGGGCCATCAGGACACCGGGCCCGGGGTGCCCCGCCGCTCGGTCGGCTCGGCGCCGACGCGGGTCTCGCGGGTCTCGCGGGCGTCACGGACATCGTGGGCGCCACGGACATCGCGGGTGTCTCGGGCGTCGCGGGTGTCTCGGACATCGTGGTTGTCTCGGGCGTCGCGCCACTGGCTCGGTGAGATGCCGTACCAGGCGCGGAAGATCCGGCTGAAGTGGGCCGCGTCGGTGAAGCCCCACCGCTGCGCCACGGCGGCGACCGTACTGTCGCCGCCGCCCCGGCGGGTGAGGTCCGCGGCACTCGCCTGGAGCCGGCGGCGCTGGATCAGACGGCTGACGGTGACGCCCTCCCCTTCGAAGAGCTTGTGGAGCGAGCGGACGGAGATGCCGTGCGCGGCCGCGATGGTCCTCGGCGCGAGCTCCGGATCCCGGAGGTGCCGCTCCACGTGGGCGCGGATCTCCCACACCCGGGTGCAGCGGGAGTCCTCCGCGGCGGGAGTGTCCCGGGCGGCCCGCTCGGTGACGAGGGTGGCCACCAGGTCGGTGAAGTTGCAGGCCAGCCGGTCGGCGACGAACTCGGGGCAGTCCCCGGCCGACTCGGCCAGGGTCAGCAGGGACCGCGCGACCAGGGCGGCCACCGGTCCGCCGGCGTCGGCCACGGTGGCCGTCACCCGCTCCAGCTGGTCGTCCCGCACACCGAGGGCCCGGCGGGGGATCATGCACACCCTGACGTCCACGCCGCCCGGAAAGTCGACCACGTGCGGGGCCTCCGAGTACCAGAAGGTGACCGCCCCCGCCGGCACCTCGGCCGTCCTGCCGTCCTGCCGGACCACGGCACCGGTGGCCCCCATGACGGCGACCACGACGAACCCGTCGGCCTGCCGGGCATCGCGGGCGATCTCCCGCCGGCCGCGGGTGTAGCAGCGGGGAGCCGCCTCGGTCGTGATGAAGAGCAGGTGGCCCAGCTGCCGGGTCCTCATCCGGCCCGGGTCCGTCGGGGGCTCGTCCGAAGCGACCGTCACGGGGAGCGCGGCGACGGAGACGGCCCGGGTGAAGCGGCGGGCCGCGGTCCCGTGCCCCGGGGACCCGGTCGGGCCGGTCGGGCCGGTCACGGATGTCATGGGTCCTCTCCCTCCGGTCGGTACGGCATCCAGCATGGGACACGGAATGACTTACGTCGGGGGCAGGATGACTGTGAACCGACTGTCCCCGATGTGTCGCCGGACACATGACTCTCAGCGCACTCGAACCGCGCAACGCGTGCACCTACACTGCAACGGTCCAGGTCAGAGCGCTGGCGACAGTCACAGAGGGACATCGGATGTCAGGCACCACACTGTTCGGCCGGGACGGCGAACTGGCGGCCGTCGACGCACTCGTCGACGCCCTGCCCGAGCGCGGCGACGCGCTGCTGGTCCAGGGGGGCCCCGGGACCGGCAAGTCCGCCCTGCTGGACCACGCCGCCGCCCGGGCCGGGAACGCCGGGTTCACCGTCCTCAGGGCGGCGGGTGTCCGGGCCGAGGCCCAGCTGCCGTTCGCCGGGCTGCACCAGCTGACCCGCGCCATGGCGGACCGCGTCCCGCACCTGCCCGCCGTCCAGGCGCAGGCGCTGCTGGGCGCCTTCGGCATGGCGGAGCCGGCCCAGGACGCCTCCCGGTTCTTCATGATCGCCCTGGCCACCCTCGGCCTGCTCGGCGAGACGGCCGCCGAAGCCCCCGTGCTGCTGGTCGTGGACGACGCCCAGTGGCTCGACGCGCCGACCCTGGACGTCCTCGGGTTCATCGCCCGCCGCGTCGGCACCGAACCCCTCGGCCTGCTCGCCGCCGTCCGCGAGGACCGAACGGCGTGGCGCGGCGCCGACCACCTCCGCGACCTGCGCCTCGGGCCCCTGACGCCGACCGCGGTCGGCGCCCTGCTCGCCGACCGCCACCCCGCCCTCGCCCCCGGGACGCGCCGCCGGGTGGCGGAGCTGTCGGCCGGCAACCCGCTCGCGCTGACCGAAATCCCCCTCACCCTGGAGGCGGGCGGGGCGCCCGCGGAGCCCGGGATGCCGTCCGAACTCGTGCTCACCGCCCGGCTCCGGAGCGCCTTCTCCCCGCCGGCCGACCTCCCGTCCGACACGCGGCACGCGCTGCTGGTCGCGGCCACCGCCGACGACGGCGCGCTGACCGAGGTGCTCGCCGCGGCCTCGGCCCTGGCGGGCACCGAGCTGTCCGTCCGCTCCCTGGAGCCCGCCATGGCCGCGGGCCTGGTCCGCCTCGACGGGTTCCGGATCGACTTCACCCACCCGCTGGTGCGCCCCGCCGTCCTGCGCTCGGCCTCGCTCGCGGACCGTCTCGCCGCCCACGGGGCGCTCGCCCGCACCCTCCAGGGACAGCCCGACCGGCAGGCCTGGCACCGGGCCGCGGCCGGCGGCCGGCCCGACGAAGCGGTGGCCCGGCAACTCGACAAGGTCGCGCTCGGCGCGCGGGAGCGCGGCGCCCCGGCGGCTGCCCTGACCGCCCTGGAACGCGCCGCCGCGCTCAGCGAGGTCCCTTCGGGACGCGTGGCCCGCCTGCTCGGCGCCGCGGAACTGCGCTTCGAACTCGGCCAGGCCGACCGCGTGTCGGAGCTGGTGCTACAGGCCGAGTCGCTGGGCCTGGGCGTACTGGAGCGGGCCCGGGTGGTCCTGCTGCGCGAATGGCTGGAGTCGGAGTCCGACACCAGCATCTCCCGGATCCACCTGCTGGTCACCACGGCGGAGCGGGCCGCCGAGGCCGGCGATCCCGAACTCGCGCTGAAGCTGCTGCGGGTGGCCGCGTGGCGCTGCTGGTGGGCCGACCCGGGGCGGGAACTGCGGGAGCGCGTCGTGACCGCCGCCGAGCAGCTGCCCGTCCCGGAACTCCACCCGGACCTGGTGTGCACCCTCGCGGGGGCCGCCCCGCTCGAAGCGTCGGCGACGGTCATCGACCGGCTGCGGCGCCTCGAACGCGAGGGCGGGTACGACGTCGTGGCCGCCGCCACCCTCGGCAACGCGGCCATCATGGTGAACGGGTTCGACCACGTCACCGGATTCGCCCGCCACGCGGCGGACGGACTGCGCCGCCAGGGACGCCGGGGCCCGCTGACCAAGACGCTGGTGCTGCTCGCCCTCGCCACCGTGCACACCGTCGACTGGGAGACCGGACTCCCGGCCGCCGCCGAGGCGGCACGGCTCGCCGAGGAGACCGTCCAACCGCGCTGGCTGACCGGCGCGCGGGTGGCGACGGCCCAGTTCGCCGCACTCCGCGGAGACCTGGACACGGCACTGGCCGCGATCGGCGAGGCGGAGGGCCAGGGGCTGACCGTGGTCGACCCGTCCAAGCTCGCGTACATCCAGATCACGCGCGGCCTCATCGGCCTCGCGGCGGGCCACCACACCGAGGCGTTCTCCTGCGTCTGGCGGGTCTTCGACCCGGCCGACCCCTCCTACCACCCGTTCATGCAGACCATGGCCATCGCGGAGCTGGCCGAGGCCGCCACCAGCGACGAGCAGCGCGCCATGGCCAGGACCGCCCTGCGGCAGCTCGTCGCGTCCGCCGGCGAGAGCGAGGTCCAGATGGTCCGGGTGAGCCTGGGGTTCGCCCGGGCGCTGCTCGCCGAGGAGGAGCACGCCGAGGAGCACTTCCGGGCGGCGTTCGACCTGGACATGTCCCGTACGCCCTTCGTCCGCGCCCGGCTGATGCTCGCCTACGGCACCTGGCTCCGGCGCCGCCGCCGGGTGACGGAGGCCCGCACCCCGCTGCGGATCGCCCGCGAGTCCTTCGAGGCCATGGGCGTGGAGCCCTGGCGCGAACGGGCGGCCCAGGAACTCCGTTCGGCGGGCGAGGGCAGCAAGGGCCAGGGCCGTCCCGACCGGGAACTGCTCACGCCCCAGGAGGTCCAGATCGCCGGGCTGGCGGCGCAGGGACTCTCCAACAAGGAGATAGGCCGCCGGCTGCACCTGTCGCCCCGGACGATCGGCACCCACCTGTACCGGATCTTCCCGAAGCTCGGGATCACCTCCCGCAGCCAGCTGAGCGAGGCACTGGGCGCGGACTGAGCGCGGGTGCTGCGGCGGTCCGTCGTGCCGTGGTGGTCCGTCGGGCTGCGGCGGTCGTCGCGCCGTGGTGGGGCGGTGCGGCGGGGTGCCGGGCGGCGGGTCGCCTATCCTGAGGGAACTCCGTGCACGATCAGGCCAATGGGCCCGGCCCTTCGGCAGTACCGTCGGGTGGCGCGCCCACGGTGCCGGAGGGCCGGACTCCCATCGGGCGCGGACCGAGCCCACGCCAGGGCGGGCGCCGCGTCGCCGCGCCCTCACGATCCGGCCAGGAGTGATGAGTTGTCCGATCCCACCCCGCTGCCCCACGGGCGTCCGGTGCTCGACCGGGCGCTCCAGGAGTTCCTGGACGCGCGGGACGGCCGGCCCGAGGCGGAGCTGCCGGACCTCTCCTTCCTCTCCGTCCCCGCCGCCGACGGCGCTGACGACGGACGGGCCGGCGCCGTGTGCGAGGAGGAGGGCGAGGACGATCCGTACGGGACCACCTCGGAGTGGCTGGCGCTGCCGTGCGGGCCGACCGGGCGGGTGCACGTCCAGGTGACCAGGCCCGTCGGCGCGGTCGAGCCGAGCCCGGTGGTGCTGTTCCTGCCGGGGCTGGGCTGGTCGCTCGGCGACGCGGACTGCTACGCGCGGCTGGTACGGGAGTTCGCGCTCGGCGCCGACGCCGCGGTGGTGTGGGTGGACTACGCCCGGGCGCCCGCGGCCCGCTACCCGGTGGCCGTCGAACAGTGCTACGGGGTGGCCCGCTGGATCCGCGCGCACGGCCGCGAGATCGGGCTCGCCGGGGACCGGATGGCCGCCGTCGGCGATTCGGCGGGGGCCAACCTGGTGGCGGCGCTGACGCTGCTGGCCCGGGAACGCGGCGACGTCGCGCTGGCGCACCAGGTGCTCCTGTACCCCGTCACCGACGCCGACTTCGACACCCCCTCCTACCACCGCTTCGCGACCGGCTACTTCCTGCACCGGGACCACATGCGCCGGTTCTGGGACGACTACCTGCCCGAACCCCGGCAGCGGCAGGAGGCGACCGCCGCACCACTGCGCGCCTCACTGGAGCAACTCGCCGGGCTGCCCCCGGCCCTGGTCGTGACCGCGGAGGCCGATGTGCTGCGCGACGAGGGCGAGGCCTACGCGGCCCGGCTACGGGCGGCCGGAGTCCCCGTGGTCTCGGCGCGCTACCAGGGAGTGATGCACGGCTTCCTCCTCATCGGCGGACTCCACCCCACGGGCACCACCCGCGCCGCGCTGATCCAGGTCGTCGACACCGTCCACATGGCCCTCCACCGCCGCCCCTGGTGACACCCGCCCCCGCCCGGCTACTCGGCACGGGCGTGGGGGACGGGCCCACCCGTGAGGGCGTCGGTCAGGGTCCGGCCACCGAGCGGCCGGCGCAGCACGACCTTCAGTTCGGCGATGCCGCCGTCCTCGCACCCGACGTTCGGCCCCGAGGCGTCGCGGCGCCGGAGCAGCAGGGCGACCCGTTCGTCCGACTCCCGTGCCACCAGGTCGGGCCGGTAGTCGCAGCCGCCCCAGGCGACCTCCATCGTGATCGTGCGGTCGTCCGCGGCGACGGCGATGTTCCTCGTGGACGGATCGGCGAGCGCGATACGGCGCAGGACCGAGGCGTCCCGCCGCTTGTACGGCAACGGATAGTCGGCATCGCCGTCCCCCGCCGAGGCCCACGCGTAGCACGCCGACACCACGACCCCGATCCCCACCGCGCCCACCCGCAACTTCCCGCGCACCGCCGAGCCCACGCCCCACCCTCCCCCTGCCGAGCACCAGGGTAGGCCCGCCCGGGCGTCAGGCCCCGATCGCCCCCTTGAACCCGTCGGCCTGCTCGGGCGTCAGGAGCTTGGACACCCGGATCAGCACGGTGCCGTGGACGAAGTCGTACTCCGCCACCGCGGGCAGGGACTTGACGATTCCCTGGATGTACTGCGCGCGGGCCTTGGCGTCGGCCTCGGTGGCGAACACCTCCACGGCGCCGCCGCGGGCCACCGAGTCGGCGTCCTCGCCCTCGACATCGGCCTCCTTGACGCGCGAGTCCGTGAACGTGACCTTCGAGGTGTACTGGCCGGGCCGGCCGAGCAGGTGGTTCGGATCGTCCTCCGCCGTCACCGACCGGCCGAACTTCGCGCTCTGCACGGTCATGGCGACCACGGCGAACGTCGCCGACGCACTGCCCGACAGCGGACCCGGCGCCGCAGCCGTCTTCGTGGCGACGGCCGAGGGCGCGGCAGGACTCTCCCCGGCGCCCGTCGCACCCCACGTCACGGCGGCGGCGCCCACCGCAGGCTTGTCGCCCCGGGAACCGGGGCCGGAGCACGCGGCGACGGCGACCGTCAGGCCGGCGGCGAGCAGGACGAGGGCGGTGCGACGCATGGGTTCCTCTGAAGCGTTGTGCGGATACTGGGGGCGACCGTATCGGCGCGCACCGCTCGGCGCGGGCGATGTGACGATTCCGTGATCGCCCGGGACGCCCCTGGACGAGCGAGGACGCGGCGCCGTGGCGATGGAGCCCGACCTCCCGGACCGGGTCGATGCGCGTGCGCGGGCGTGGTCGGCGAACGCTTCCGGGTGCCGCTGCCCGTGGCGGCGTCGGCTCCACGGCCGGTCACGCCTGGAGGAAGCGCAGAACCGCCAGGACTCGGCGGTGTCCGTCGGTGTCGACCGGCAGGTCGAGCTTGGTGAAGATGCTGCCGATGTGCTTGTTGACGGCGGCATCGCTGATGAAGAGTTCTGCGGCGAGATTCGCGTTCGACTTTCCTTGCGCCATCAGGCTCAGTACCTCCTTCTCGCGCGTGCTCAGCCGCTCCAGCGGGTCCTGGCGGAGTCGCACCAGTTGGTGTACCACCTCGGGGTCCACCACCGTGCCGCCGCGGGCCACCCGGTCCAGTGTCGTCATGAAGTCGCTGACCGCACCGATCCGTTCCTTCAGCAGGTAGCCGACCGCGTCGCCGTTGTCCGAGTCCAGCAGGCGCATCGCGTAGGACTGCTCGACGTACTGGCTCAGCACCACCACGGGCAGCCGCGGGTACGTCCGGCGCAGCGCCACGGCTGCCCGCAGCCCGTCGTCGCTGTTCGACGGTGGCATCCGCACATCCGTGACGACCAGGTCCGGCCGCTCGGTGTGGACGGCCTCGCTCAGGGCGTCCGCGTCGCCGACGGCGGCGGTGACGGTGTGCCCGAAGCGTTGCAGCAGGCCGACCAGGCCCTCCCTCAGGAGGACGGCGTCCTCGGCGACGATCACCCGAAGTGGCATGGGATCTCCACGTGAAGCAGGGTCGGGCCGCCCGTCGGACTCGACACGCGCATGCGCCCGTCGACGGCGGTGAGACGGTCGGCGAGCCCGGTCATGCCGCTGCCGAGGGCCGGGTCCGCTCCTCCGTGGCCGTCGTCCGAGATCTCCAGTACGAGCAGGTCGGCGTGGTAGCGGCCGGACACACTGGCTTTCCTGGCGCCGCTGTGGCGTGCGATGTTGGTCATGGCCTCGCTGATCAGGTAGTAGACGTTGGTCTCGACGTGCCGAGGAAGCCGTCCGGGCAGGTGCAGGTCCACCTCGACCGGTATCGGGAAGCGGCTGGCCTGTTCCCGGACGGCCGCGGCCAGCCCGTTGTCCGCCAGGACCGGGGGATTCAGCCCGCGGACCAGGCTGCGCAACTCCTCGTGCGCGGCGGACAGTTGTTCCTGCGCCTGGGCCAGTTGCGCACTCAGTGGCGATCCCGGTGGGACATCCAACTGGAGGAGCCCGAGGGTCATCCCCAGAGTGATGAGCCGCTGTTGCGCGCCGTCGTGCAGATCCCGTTCGATCCGCACCCGTTCGGCGTCGAAGGCGTCGATCAGTCGGACCCTGGACGCGTGCACCTCCCGCAGGGCGGTGCCGAGTTCCTCGTCGCGCGGGGCGAGCAGGGCCCGGGCGAGTGCGGCGCGGGCGCCGGCCCAGGAGGTCACCGTGTACGGGGAGGCCAGGAGGACGAGGCTTCCGAAGACGGCCCATGGCCAGGTGGCGCTGTCGGCTGCCCCGAAGCAGAGCGCGGGCAGGCCGAAGGAGAAGGCCAGGACCAGGAGGTCCAGCCACCACAGTGCGGCGGCCGAGAGCAGCGTGAAGCCCAGCTCGCGCCAGGTCACCGGTTCCTTCAGCCGAGTGGCGACCCAGACGCGCAGGCCCGGACGGCTGGGCCTCCGGTGCGGATCCGGGGTGTCGTCGAGGTCGACCAGTCGCAGTCGGTGCCGTTCGATGGTCGCCACCGTCACGGAGGAGAGGACGACACCCACCAGCGGGGCCACACCGACCAGGACCACCAGCAGGACCAGACCGACCGCCAGGCCGGCCGCCAGCACCGCCACGGCGGCGGCTCCGACCAGGACGCCGCTCGCGAGGTAGGCCACTGAGCGCCACGGCCAACTGGAGGTGAGGAAGCTCAACGGGCGTTGGGCCATCGCCTGCCATGCCGTTCTGGGATGCACGAAAGGCACCCTAACCCCGGGGCGCACGGGGCGGGATAGTGCTGGCACTACCTGTGAAGTAGAGCCCGGATCAATGCCGGTGGTCCGCCGACCGGGTGGAATGCCCTTCGTGACGACTACGAAGCAGGCACCTGCCCCGGACGCGGTCCGGCTCCACACCGTTCGCAAGGTCCACGGCTCGGGCGACCGGGCCGTGACCGCGCTGGACGGTGTCTCGCTCGGGTTTCCGCGCGGAACCCTCACCGCGATCATGGGACCGTCCGGTTCCGGGAAGTCCACCCTCCTCCAGTGCGCCGCGGGTCTGGACCGGCCGACGGACGGCCAGGTGATGGTGGCAGGAGTGGACATCAGTGCGCGGAACGAGCGCGAGCGCACCAAGTTGAGGCGCGATCACATCGGGTTCGTCTTCCAGGCCTTCAACCTGGTCGAGTCGTTGACCGCCGCACAGAACGTCGAGCTGCCCTCCCGCTTCGCCGGCCGCAGGGTCAGCCGTGACCAGGTCGCCGCGGCGCTGAGCGCGGTCGGGCTGGCCGAGCGGGCCGGGCACCGACCGAGCCGGCTCTCCGGCGGCCAGCAGCAGCGCGTCGCCCTCGCCCGTGCCCTGGTGACCCGCCCCGACGTGCTCTTCGCGGACGAGCCCACCGGCGCGCTGGACACCAGCGCCTCGCGCGAAGTGCTGCGCCTGTTGCGCCGGTTGGTCGACCAGGAGGCGCAGACCACGATCATGGTCACGCACGACCCGGTGGCCGCCGCGGTCGCGGACACCGTGGTCTTCCTCAAGGACGGCCGGATCGCCGACCGGGTGACCCTCGGCCGGGAGGCCGACGCCCGCAACGCCGCGGCCATCTCGGCCCACATGACCCGACTGGAGTCCTGATGCTGGTCATCGCCAACGTGCGCGAGCGCTGGACCGGCTTCCTCGCCTCGTTCGTGGCGGTCCTGGTCGGCGTCGCGTTGATCTCGACCACCCTGGTCATCCACGACTCCGCCAAGCCGACCGTCCAGCCCCGGCTGGAGGGCGCCGCCGCGCTGGTGCTGCCGCCCCAGGCCACCGACCGCAACGGCAGCCCGAAGGACCGGGTCCCGTGGGACAAGGCCGAGGCGGACGCGCTCCTCACCAAGCTGCGTGCGGTGCCCGGAGTGGACGCCGCCGTGGTCGACCGAACCTTCTACGCCCAGCTGTTCCGGGACGGCCGGCCGGTCACCGACGAAGGCGCGGCCGACGCCGGCCACGGCTTCTCCAGTACCGGACTGGCCCCGTACCACCTGGTCTCGGGCCGAGCTCCGAGCGGAACCGACGAGGTCGTCGTCGACCGCTCACTGGGTGTGGCGGCAGGGCAGCGGGTGACGCTGAACCTCACCCCCGGGCGCAGCGAGTTCGAGGTCGTCGGCACGGTCGACGGACCCGGCTACTTCTTCAGTGACGAGTCCGCCGCCCAACGGGACCCGGGCGTTCGGGTGATCGCCCTGGTCGGCGGCGCCGGCACCACCAGCGGGGCGATCGCCGCGGCGGCCCGTACCGCCGTCGGGGACCAGGGCAGTGTGGTGTCCGGCGACGCCCGCTCCACGATCCAGCCCCAGTACGTCGACCACAAGCGGTTCCTCGGCACCCAGCTGATCGCCGCCATGGCCACCCTGGGTCTGTTCACGACGACCTTCGTGGTCGCCTCCGTGCTGGTCCTCGCGACCGGGCTGCGTCGCCGTGAGATCGGCCTGCTCCGGACGATCGGTGCCAGTCCGCGCCAGGTGCGCCGGATGGTCCTGGGCGAGGCCGCCACCGTCGGTGCGCTCGGCTCGGTGGCGGGTTGCCTGGCCGGCGTCGCGGCCGCGCCACTCCTTCGCGACATCCTGCTGCGCCTGGACGTCGCCCCGCCGGACCTCGCGGTGCGGGTGGCGGCATGGCCGCTGCTGACCGCCGCCGCGATCGGCGTCGGCGTCAGCGTGATCGGCGCCTGGGCGGCGAGTCGGTCGGCCGCCAGGGTGGCCCCGCTGGAGGCGCTGCTGGAGAGCCGTTCCGGTAGCCGGTCGACGAGCCGACCCCGGCTGATCTCGGGCCTGGTGGTGCTCGGCCTCGGATCGGTGTGCGCGGTGATGACCGCCACCGCCGCCGCGGACAGCCGGGTCACCATGGCGATCGCGGCGACCATGGTGCTGATCGTGGCGGCCGCGCTGCTCGCCCCGGTCCTTGTCGGGCCGGTGGGCCGGGCGGTGACCAGCCCGTTCGACCGGGTCGGGTCGGCCGGGCCGATGCTCATCCGGGCCGAGCTCACGGCGAGTGCGCGCCGCGCCGCCTCCATGGCGGCCCCGGTGATCGCGGCCGTCGGGTTCGCCGTGCTGCTCAGCGGCATGGTCGAGACGATGCGGGTGGCCTACCCGGCCGGTGACGCGCTGAAGCTCGCCGGCCAGGTGATCATCACCAACGACGGGACCCCCGGCAACACCGACGAGGTGGTCGGCGCCAATCCGGTCGGCAAGGCCTCCCTGCCCACCCGTGCCTTCGTCCACAGGGCCGACGGCTCGACCGTGGTGATCGACGCGCTCGGCTCCCGGGAGCCGACGTGGGACCGCCCGGGTCAGGCGGTGCTCGGAGAGTCCATCGCGGCCTGGCTGGGGGTCAAGGCCGGGGACCGGTACCCGGTGCGCTTCGCCGACGGTGCGACCGTCCAGCTGGGCATCGCCGAGGTCCTGCCCGACGACCCGGCCCGGGGCGACTTCGTGATGCCCCGCGGGTTGGTCCGCGGCCACGACCCGGCCGCGCTCAACGACGACGTCTTCGTCCCCGAGCAGGCGAAGCCGGTCACCGTTCCCGGCACCGCCGTGCACGACGCGGTCCAGTACGCCTTGGACGACTACGACACCGACGCCCGACTGACCGACAACCTGGCCGCGATGCTGATCGTCATCGCGGTCGGCTACAGCGGGATCGCCGTCGCCAACAGCATGGCGATGGCCGCCCACGGACGGCGCCGTGACTTCGCGGTGATGAAGTCGGCGGGCGGCACGACCAGGCAGCTGCTGGCGTTCGCCGTCGGGGAGACCTCCCTGGTGGTCGGCGTCGGCGCGGTGCTCGGGGTGCTGGTGACGCTGCCGCCGTTGGCCGGGATGGCCTCCGGGCTCTCCCAGGTCACCGAGGCGGACGTCGGGCTGAACCTGAACGTCCCCATGCTGGCCGCAGCGATCCTCGGATCGCTCGTCCTGGCGATCGCCGCGAGCGCGGCGGTCACCTGGAAGACCTTGCGCCGCGCGGAGATCTGAGGCGGGCGCCGCTTCGGTCCACCCCCGACCCGGAGCGGCGCCCCTTCGCGTGCCCCTCCGCCTGTTGCCCGGGCGTTCGGCGGGGTCAGATGCGGGTGGCGGTGATGACGTGGTAGTCGAGGAGGTTGTCGCGCCAGGCGGTGAGGAAGTGGCGGGACCAGTGGGCGGTGGGGACGGTGTCGGTGAGGTAGCGGTCGAAGCCGGGCCAGACGTCGGCGCCGACGGATTCGGTGGTGACGTCGGTGAAGCCGTGGCGGGTGAGGTCGGCGGTGAAGGCGTCGAGGGGGTGGGGGACGTCGAGGCCGTCGGCGAAGCTGGCGAGCATGATCTTGAGGCGTTCGGCGGCGTCGGGGCCGGGGGCGGTGAAGAAGGTGGTGACGGCGAGGCGGCCGCCGGGGCGCAGGACGCGGGCGGATTCGCGGGCGAAGCCGGTCAGTTCGCGGAAGTGCTGGGCGGCCTCGACGGAGAAGACGCCGTCCAGGTAGCCGTCGGAGAACGGGAGTTCGTCCGCCGAGCCGAGGGTGTACGCCAGCCGATCGGGGTACGTCGCCAGGGCTCTCGCGTTGACGGCGCGGGCGCGTTCGATCTGGTCGGGGTGGATGTCCACCCCGGTCACCGCCGCGAAGCGGAACTCCCGCAGGGCGAGGGCGCTTCCGAGGCCGCGGCCGCAGCCCACCTCCGCCAGCCGCAGGCGCTCGCGCGGTTCGGGGAACTCCCGCAGCACCCGCCGGTACAGCTGCTCCTGGCTGTACACCCGGTCCTCGGGTGTCGGGGCGGTGAGGTCGATCCCTTGCCAGTAGCCGAAGTTGATGAAGCCCCCGGCGAATGACGGGGCGGTGCTGAGGTCGTCGGCGCCGTAGGTGCGGCGCACGGTCGGGGGGATGCGGTTGTGGTCCATGGGCCGCTGGGTCTCCTGCTCCGTGGGTGCCCGGCCGTCGGGCGCGCCGAGGTACGTACCCAAACCTGTGGTGGTCCGAACACGGTACGTGATGGAGGGGGCTTCGGGGGACGGTGGGAGCGGTGGTGACGGCGGGGGAGGTGGCGACGGCGGGGTGTCCTCCCGGGGCGGTGGGTCGGCTGGGGTGCCGGACATCAGGACACCGCGGGGTGCGCGGATGTGACAGGCCGCCGCGGGGGCCGGGGAAAATGACCTCCGGACGGGCCGGAGGGTTCGCTACAGTCCGCGGGGATCCCGATCACCGTGAGGAGAACGACACCGTGAGCGCCGCGAACGCCGTCAACGCCGCCAACACCGTGAACGCCGTCAACGCCCCGGACGACCGCCCCGCCCCGCCGCTGACCGGCGGCGAGCGCGAGATGCTGCGCGGCTTCCTTGACTTCCACCGGGCGACCCTCGACCTGAAGTGCCGGGGCCTGACCGACGAGCAGCTGCGCCTGCGCTCCAGCCCGCCCTCCACCGTCAGCCTGCTCGGGCTGGTCCGGCACATGGCGGAGGTCGAGCGCACCTGGTTCCGCCGGGTGATCGACGGGCAGGACCTGCCGCTGGTCTGGTCCGAGGACGGCGACTACCAGGCCGCGTACGACTCCGACGGCGCCACCGGTGCCGAGGCCTTCGACGCCTGGCGGACCGAGGTCGAGCACTCCCGCCGGATCGAGCTCGCCGCCGAATCCCTCGACGTCACCGGCTACCAGGCCCGGTGGGACGCCGAGGTGTCGCTGCGGCTGGTGATGCTCCACCTGATCCACGAGTACGCCCGCCACAACGGGCACGCGGACTTCCTGCGGGAGGCGATCGACGGCGCCGTGGGGGCCTGAGGGGCCTGAGGGCGCCCGAGGAGGGGCCTGAGGGAGCGTGCGGAGGGCGGCCCGGCCGCCTACCAGCCGAGGAGGTGGCTGCGGCGGGTGAGGACGGTGAGGACGGAGCCGGCGGTGCTCTCGGGGGTGAGGTCGGTGGTGTCGAGGGTGTGGGTGGTGTCCTCGGGGCCCCGGCCGGGGTGGAGGACGACGTAATGGAGGGCGACGCCGGTGGCGCGGCTCTCGCGTCGGAAGGTGTCGAGGGCGGAGGGCACGACGGAGGCCTCCACCACCACCTGGTAGCCGCGGGTGGCGTAGGCGAAGGCGGCCTGGGCGGCGGCCGCCAGGGCGGTGGCGTTCTGGCGCCCGGCCTCGGGCAGGTGGGGCGGCAGCTGGCCGCTGCGGATGACCCGCAGGAAGTCGTCCGTCCGCAGGTGGACGCTCGGGTTCAGCTCCCGGGCGAGCAGCTCCGCGACCGGGCTGTTCCCGGCCCCGGCCGGGTCGACGAGGACGAGGACGCCCCCGGCGCCCCGGCCGCCCCCGAGCTCCGGCCCACCTACGGTCGTACGGTTCACAGCTGCTGATCCCTTCGCGGGCCGGGGACGGTCGGGTAGCCGGGGCGGGGCGGTCGGAGTGCGAAGGGGCTGGTCGGCCCATATCCGGACAACCGACCGCCTCGTCCCTACGACTGATGCGTTTCGGGGATCAACCTAGTCCAAACGGGTGGTCCGAGTCGTCCCCCACCCGGTTCCTGGGCGGGTCGGAGGGGCGGCCGGCGACGGTCGTGGGCCGCTTGGGGGCGGCTCGGGGGATCGCTCCGGGGGCCGCTACCGGTCGCCGGCGCGCAGCACGACCGGGTTGGTGAGCGCCGCCATCGGGCCCCACGGCAGGTCCGGGCCCATGGAGTTGCCCTTGCCCGGGGTGCCGTCCGCCCTCGGGTGGCGCACCTCGGCCCGGACGTAGGCGGCGAGCGAGGCGGTGGTGCGCCAGATCACGGTGCCGGAGCCGTCGGCGGGCAGCGACTCCTGGTGCATCTGCCCCTCGTCGGTGAGGAGGCGGACCGTCCCGCCGGGTACGCCGGAGACGGTGAGCCGGACGTCCAGCGGGGCGTCGGCGGGGACGGTCAGTTCCTCGCCGATACCGGCCCGGCGGCCGTTCCCGGTGACGGTGAACTCCAGTGAGACGGCGGAGGACTCGGCCAGCCAGCTGCGCCCGGCGCGCAGCCCGTCGAGGACGGCGTCCCGGGTGAGGTCCTCGGCGAGCACGACGGTGTGCGGGGAGCCGATGACCTGGGGCTCGCTGTGGGCGTCGCTGTTGCCGAGGGCGGGCAGCCAGGAGCGGCCCTCGCGCAGGGCGACGGCGAGCCGGCCGTCCCAGGTGTCCACCGCCGACTCGTCGTCGTACGTCCAGGGGCCGTTCCACACCTCGACGCCGTCGGCCTGCTCGTAGCCGAACTTCCACTGGCAGGCGACGTACGGGCAGTACGGGTGTGCGGGCACCACCAGGCCGCCGGACCGGTGCACCTGGCGGACGAAGCGCGGGAACTCCTCGTCGCGCGAGCGGTAGCGCCAGTCGACGAACTGGCCGGGCTCCAGACCGAGGGCCAGCCAGTGGCCGTTGCGGGTGGTGATCTCCTCGCCCGGCAGGATCAGCAGGTCGGGGCCGGCCAGCGGGCCCCAGACGGCGTGCGAGGAGCTGGTGTTGTGGTCGGTGGAGACGATGAAGTCCAGGCCGGCCGCGCGTGCCCCGGCGGCCACCTCCTCGGGTGTGCGCCGCCCGTCGGAGTGGACGGTGTGCAGGTGGCAGTCACCCCGGTACCAGGCCCGGCCGCGGCCGCGGGCCCGCTCCGCCGGGTACTGCGGGGTGAACTTCGGCCCGGGGGCGCCGAACCGCAGGGTGACCTCCACGTGGTACTCCAGGCCCTGCGGGGCGACCTGGTACGGGCCGAGCACCACGTGCCAGGTGCCGGGGTTGATCGGGCCGGGGAGGTAGCCGGGGGTCGCGGCGCCGCGGGAGAGGCTGAACTCGGTGCGGAAGCCGCCGGACCAGCCGCGGAAGCCGGGGCCGCCGAGGTCGGTGCCGCGTTCGTCGAAGATGCCGATGTCGCAGGAGTTGCCGGGGGTGCCGGCCGGCACGGGGGGCTTGTCGTAGCGGTAGGAGACGGCCAGCTCGCGGACGCCCTCGGGCACGTCGACCGGGAGGTACACGAAGTCGGGGGCGCCGGTGGGCAGGTGGCCGGTGAGGGTGAGGGTGCGGTCGGCGGGGGTGGCGCCGGGACCGTCGGCGGGGGCGGCGCCCGCCTGGCCGGTGGTGGTGGCGAGGCCCAACGCGGTGGCGGCGCCGGTGGCGAGGCCGGTGCGGAGGAGGTCCCGGCGGGCGGGCCGGGTGGGCCGGGCCGTCGGCTGCGGGGCCGGTTGGCCGGACGGCTGGTCGGCCGGTCGGTGGGGGCGCGGCGTGCTGGGGTCGGTCGGCATCGGGGCCTCCGGATCGGGGTGGGCTGGTCGCTCGCGTGCCTACCCCGGCGGGTGAACCGGGGGTGAGTCGGGGGTGAGTCGGGGCCCACGGCGGTGGGGCGGGCCGGTGAAGAGGTGCCGGCCGGGGGCCTGGGCGAGTTGCGGGGAGTGACGAATGGTCGGTTCATTGTCATGTCATCGGTTTGGCTGAGGAACGGCGCGAATGGGAGACGAGCGTGTCGGTGAGTCGGCGGATGCTGCTCATGGCGGTGGCCGGGGGAACCCTGGCGGGGTGCGGGGCCAGGGCGGCGGGCACCGGCTCGCCCCCCGCCTCCGCTGTGGCGGAACCGTCCGGTGGGCCATCCGACGGGCCGTCCGGTGCGCCCACCGCGGGCGCCGCGGGCACCGGCGGGCCGACGTCCGCCCCGGAACCGACACCGACACCGACAGCGGCCGCGACGTCCGCGCCCGAGCCCGCGAAGCAGCCCCCGCACGAGGTGACCCGGGCCGAGGTGGTGGAGCGCTACGGCCCGCTCGCCCCGAGCGAGTGGGGGCTGGAGGTGTCCGGGGTGACCACCGAGCTGCCGGAGGGCGAGGCCGCCACGGCGCTCACCTTCGACGCCTGCGGCGGCCCCGGCGGCAACGGCTACGACGCCGGCCTGATCGACTTCCTGCGGGCGCACGACGTGCCGGCCACGCTCTTCCTGAACGCCCGCTGGATCGACGCCAACCCGGACGAGTTCGAGCGGCTCGCCGCCGACCCGCTGTTCGAGATCGGCAACCACGGCACCGTCCACCGCCCGCTCTCGGTGACCGGCCGCTCCGCGTACGGCATCGCCGGCCCGTACCGCAGGTACACCTGCCTCAACCCCAGGGCGCATGAGGACGGCGGGTGCGAGCACGAAGACCGGATCGTGCCCGGGCACGTCAGGGGA
>NZ_JBEZUT010000051.1:0-34682 GCF_040636595.1 Kitasatospora sp. NPDC036755 | reverse complement strand
CGACCGGCGCGGGCGCGCCGTCGGCCCAGGCCTGGCCACCGGTGACGGTGGCGAGCAGCGCGGCGCCGGTCAGGGCGCAGGCCGCCAGGACGCGGCGGGCGGGCGAGTGGTGGGTAAGGCTCCTGCTCATGCGGGGTGTCTCCATCGTCTGCATCGGTCGGTACGTGGTGGTCGCCGTTCCGCGGTGCGGTCCGCGGGACCCGGCGTGCCGGTGTGTCGGTGTGTCGGTGTCGGTGTGTCGCGGGGACGTACGTCGTCGGCGCCGGACGCGTGCGTCCTCGTCGCGGACGCCCTCCGGCCGTTCGGCCGGTCGGGCCGGCTGACCCGGCCCGACCGGTCCGGCCGGTGGCGTCGTTGACGACCGTAGGAGGGGCGTGTCGCGGTCCTCGGCCGGTCGTGTCACGGCCGCCCATCGGCTGCGTAACGGTGTGTCGGAGCGTCCTTCGTGATGTCTGGTCCGCCGCGTCGGCCCCGTCCGCCGCGTCGGCCCCGTCCGCCGCGCCGGGCCCGTCCGCCGCGCCGGCCCCGTCCGCCGCTACCGTCCGCCGTTACCGCCCCGCTCGTAGTCGGCGGAGGGTCCAGCCGGGGCCGAGCGGCCGGGTGTGCGCGGTGAAGAGTTCGGCGGCGCGGCGGTAGGAGAGGCGGGCGCGGCCGGTGTAGGGGCAGCGGTCGTGGGCGGGGGTGCCTGCGGGGGCGCGGCGGTCGGTGAGGAAGAGCGGGCCGGTGGCGCGGCCGGCCGCCAGGAGGGGGAGCAGCCGGGCGGTGCCGGACTGCCAGTGCACCGGGGTGCTGCCCGGCCGGGTGCGGCGGCGGGGGAGGTCGAGGTGGTCGGTGTCCAGGGCGAGGACGGTCTCGATCGCGGCGCCGGACTCGTGCAGCAGGTGCCAGAGGGCCTGTTCGCGCAGCGGCGCGCGCAGGGCGAAGAGGGTGTGCAGTTCGTCGGGGGTCAACGGGCCGGTGGTGTCGGCGGGTTCGGGGAGCGGGCGGGGGAGCAGGGCGGTGGTCGGGTCGCCGTCGAGCCAGCCCCGGGCGCGCCACCAGGCGACGGCCGCCCGCAGGGTGGAGAGCTCCCGGTTGAGGGTGCGCGGGTCGGTGTCGGCGCGGCGCCGGGCGGCCGCGGCGTGGAGCCGACGGGCGGTGTCGGGGTGGTCGAGCAGCGCGAGCGGCAGGACGGGCGGCCGGGCCCGCCGCCGTTCGGGGCCGGTGGGTGCGGGGCGGTCGGCGAGCGCCCAGGCCCAGGTGTCCAGGGCGATCCGGTAGATCCGTCGGGAGCCGTCGGCGAGCCCGGAGGCGGCCAGGTAGCGCTCGACGGCGACGGCGTACTCGACCGGGGGGACGCCCGCCGAGGTTCCCGCCCCTGTCCCAGCCCCCGCCCCCGCCCCCGTTCCCGCCTCTGCCCCCGCCTTTGCTTCCGCCTCTGCTTCCGTCATGACCGCGACCGCCTTTTCCGCAGTAAATTCCCACGCCGAGCCACCGGAACCATAGCCAATGTTCGCAGTAAAAGGCAGGTGGGAGACCATTATTGGGTCGATTTACTGCGGCATCGGCAAGTCGCGCGATAATTGACACCGAAAGGCTCAATCTTTTTCCCGCGATCCCTTGAATCCGCTCCCCGCCGGGCCGCAGACTTGCTGCACATGGCAGTGCGAATCGAACGGATCCCGGCCCGGAGAAGGCGTCTGGGAGACCGTCTCGCCGTGTTCGGCGAGCGTGACTTCACCTGGTTCTTCGCCGGGTACACCACCTCCCTCGTCGGCTCCTCGATGGCGCCGGTCGCGGTCGCCTTCGCGGTGCTCGACGGCGGTGGCGGCGGCACCGACCTGGGGTGGGTGATGGCGGCCCGGATCCTCCCGGTGGTGCTGGTGCTGCTGGTCGGCGGGGTGGTCGCGGACCGGCTCGGCAGCCGCCGGGTGATGCTGGGCTCGGACCTGCTGCGCGGGCTGGTCCAGGCCCTGTTCGCCGGGTTGCTGGCGGTGGGGCACGCGCCGGTGTGGGCGATGGTCGCGCTGGTGGCGCTCTGGGGCGTCGGCGAGGGGCTGTTCATGCCGGCCTTCGGCGCGATCGTGCCCGACCTGGTGCGCCGCAAGGAGCTGATGGCGGACGCCAACGCCCTGTTGGGGCTGGCCCGTTCGGTGTCCACCGTGGCCGGTCCCGCCACCGCGGGCCTGGTGACCGCCGCCTGGGGCCCGGCCGCGGTGCTGCTGGCCGACGCGGTGACGTACGGCGTCGGCGGTCTGGCCCTCGCCGCGCTTCGGACGCGGCTGCCGGTGCGGGCCGGGGCGGCCGGCGAAGAGTCGATGATCCGGGACGTGCGGGCCGGCTGGTCGGAGTTCGCCTCCCGCCCGTGGCTGTGGATCACCACCGTGCAGATGGGCCTGTTCAACCTGCTGGTCTGGGCCCCCTTCCTGGTGCTCGGCCCGCTGCTCGCCCAGCGGGGCCTCGGCGGCGCCCGCGGGTGGGGCCTGGTGATGGCCGGCTACGGCGCCGGCGCGGTCCTGGGCGGCGTGCTGATGCTGGGCCGGGTTCCCGCCCGCCCGTTGGCGGTGGCGTCCGTGGCGGCGCTGGCCTGGGCGCTGCCCTCCGGGGCGCTCGCGGCCGGGGCGGGGCTGCCCTGGGTGGCCTTCGGCGCGGTGGTGGCCGGGGTCGGCTCGGCGGTCTGCGGAACGCTCTACACCACCACCACGCAGAAGTGGGTGCCGGCGGAGCTGCTCGGCCGGCTGACGGCCTTCGGCGTGCTGGGTTCCTTCGCCCTCGGCCCGCTCGGGCTGGCGGCGGCCGGTCCGTTGGCGGGCCGGTTCGGCGCGGACACTGTGCTGCTGGTCGGGTCGGTCTGGCAACTGGTGGCGGGGGCCGTAGTGTTGGCCGTACCGGCGGTGCGCGACCGCCGCTGGGAGGAGGGCCCGGACGACTGACCAACCCCTCGGACGGCTTCGGGGCGCACCCCCGGCCCGCCGCGCTCCGCGCCCGGCCGGCCCCGGAGCGCGACCGGCTGCCCCTCCCGCGCACGCAGGCCTCCGCGGCGGGCGGGGCGGCCGACCCGGTCGTACGGTGGAGGACGGGGGCGACGGAGGAGGTCGATCATGCCCGGCTCGTTCACCATCAGCCATCACGGTTCCGCGGTCACCGTGGACCACGCGGATGCGGAGCGGCTCGCCACCGTCCTGGCGGACCTGGCGTACCTGCTGGAGATCCCGGGACCGAACCGGATCACCGACGAACAGGTCGCCGTGCTGTGCGAGGGCCGCGCCGCGGACCGCGCCGAACTGGTGCACTGGTGCGCGTCGAGCGCCCGCGCGCTGAAGGGGCAGCTCTGACCGGAGCCGCCCGTGCTGTCGGCGGCCCGCCGTACGATGGCGCGCGGGGCGGAGACGCCCCTCGGGTGCCGGGGTGGCCGGCGGCCGGTCCGGCGGAGGGTGGGGGCCCGAGCGTGCCGCAGTCCTGGTCGATGTCCTGGCTGACCGTGCCCACGCCGCTGCCCAGCGGGCCGATGAGGGTCGCGGTGACCCCGCTCGGTGTGGTGTCGGCCGGTTACACCGGGCCCCACGAGGCCGACGCGCCGCCGTGCGGCGACGAAGCGAAGATCAATGCCGTCACCGAGCGGATCGGCGCCTACCTGGCGGGCCGCACCCGCGAGTTGGGCCTGCCGATCGACTGGAGCCTGAGCTCCGGCCCGCACCGCGCCGTGCTGCAGACGCTCTGGCGCGAGGTGCCGTACGGCCGGACCATCACCTACGGCGAACTCGCCGCCCGCAGTGGGGTGTTCGACGACGTGGCGGAGCCGGGCCTGGCCGCCCGCACGGTCGGGCAGATGATGGCCGCCAACCCCGTTCCCCTGTTGGTGCCCTGCCACCGGGTGGTGGCGGCGGACGGGATCGGCGGCTTCGGTGGCGGCCGGGTCGGGATCGAGGTGAAGCGCTGGCTGCTCACCCTGGAGGGCGTGCTGGAGCCGACCCTGGACTGGAACGGTCCGCTGTAGCGGTCGTGCGCAGTCGCCCGGCGAAGTGGGCGTTCCCGGCGAGGGCGGGGTCCGGCCGGACACGTACGGGTGTACTCGGACGACGTGTCCTGACAGTGAGTTGACGACGGGTCGGTGCTGTCGGCGGGCCGGTTCGAACGGTCCGGAGGGCGGGGGCGCCACGTGCGGATCGCGTCGGAGGGTGGCGCGGGTCGGGGCTTCGATGAGGGAGGATGGGGCGCGACACCCCGATATGTTCGAATAAATAGTCGAACAAATATCGATCAGGTGATCTATTCGTACTATTTGTTCGGCCATTCCGAACCACTCGAACGAGTGATTGCGGAGCGCCGTCGAATGGGCCCACCATGAAGCTGCAACACGCATGTGCAAGGCGACACTTCATCGGGTATGCGAAGGGCTCCCCTCATGTCGACCGAAACCAATGCCGGTATTCCTGCGCCAGGTGCGCAGGCGGAGATCCGGCAGCAGCAGAGTCTGAGCACGGCGGGCGCGCGGAACCTCGCGACGACCACCAAGAGCGCACCGCAGATGCAGGGCATCAGCCCGCGCTGGCTGCTCAGGAAGCTGCCCTGGGTGCAGGTGTCCGGCGGCACCTACCGGGTGAACCGCCGCCTGCGCCACTCGGTCGGCCGCGGCCGGGTGAGTTTCGTCAAGACTGGGGCCGAGGTGCGGATCGTCCCGCCGACGCTGGCCGAGGTGCCGGTGCTGCGAGGCTTCCAGGACGAGGCGCTGCTGGAGGAGCTGGCCTCGCGCTTCGTGCAGCGGGAGGTCGCCCCGGGCGAGATCCTGGTCCGGGCCGGGGCGCCGATCACCGAGGTGTTCCTGATCGCGCACGGCAAGCTCGACCGGCTGGGCACCGGGAAGTACGGCGAGGAGACGGTCGTCGGCACCCTCGCCGACGGCGACCACCTCGGCGACGAGGCGGTCCGGCAGGACGGCGGCGACTGGCCGTACACCGTCCGCGCCTCGACCTCCGGCACCGTGCTGTCGCTGTCCTGGGCCGCCTTCCAGGAGCTGCACGACCGCTCAGAGGCGCTCCAGCTCCAGATCATCGAGTACCTGAACGGCTTCCAGCAGGCGCAGAACAAGCACGGCGAGGCCGCGATCGGCCTCTCGGCCGGCCACCAGGGCGAGTACGAGCTGCCCGGCGCCTTCGTGGACTACGAGCTCAAGCCGCGCGAGTACGAGCTGAGCGTCGCGCAGACCATCCTCAAGGTCCACACCCGGGTCGCCGACCTCTACAACCAGCCGATGAACCAGACCGAGCACCAGCTCCGGCTGACCATCGAGGCCCTGCGCGAGCGCCAGGAGCACGAGCTCGTCAACAACCCGGAGTTCGGCCTGCTCAGCAACGCCGCGTACGACCAGCGGTTCCAGACCCACTCCGGCCCGCCCACCCCGGACGACATGGACGAGCTGCTCAGCCGCCGCCGCAGCACCAGGATGTTCCTGGCCCACCCCAAGGCGATCGCCGCCTTCGGCCGGGAGCTCAACAAGCGCGGCCTCAACCCGGGCACGGTCGAGGTCGACGGCAAGCAGATCCTCTCCTGGCGCGGGGTCCCGGTCTTCCCGTGCAACAAGATCCCGATCGTCGGGAGCACCAGCTCGATCATCGCGATGCGAATCGGCGAGGACAACCAGGGCGTCATCGGCCTGCATCAGACCGGAATTCCGGACGAATACCAGCCGAGCCTTTCGGTGCGGTTCATGGGAATCGACGACAAGGCCATCATTTCCTACCTGGTCAGCGCCTACTACTCGGCCGCGATCCTGGTGCCGGACGCCGTCGGCGTCCTGGAGAACGTGGACATCGCGCAGTACTGACGGTTCGCGGGGCCGGCCGTGAGGCCCCCGCCGTCCGCCGGGGCCGTGAACGCCACGGCGGACGGCGCGGTCCGGCGCCCGGCGCGTCCGGCGGTCGATGCGACCGGCGGGCGGCGCGTCCGGCGGGCGGCGCACCCCGTCGCGTACGGGCCCGGCCCGAAGGCGGCCGGGGCGCCGCGCGGCCGCGCCCGGCACCGCAACTCCGGTCCGCCGTCGGCGGGCCGTCCCACGACAGGCGCCCGACAGGGGGAAACACCCATGACGAGTCCCACGCTGGAGCGGGACCACAAAGAAGGGCACGAGGCGGCGGACATCCTCGCCCGCACCCGCACCCTGGTCGATCCGGTCCTGCGGGCCGCCGTCGACTCGCTGCCCGGCACCATGCGCAAGGTGGCCGGTTACCACTTCGGCTGGTGGGAGGCGGACGGCACCCCCGTCGAGGCCCCCGCCGGCAAGGCGATCCGGCCGGCCATGGTCCTCGCCGCCACCCAGGCCCTGGGCGGCAAGCCCGGCGAGGCCGTCGCCGCGGCCGCCGCGGTGGAGCTGGTGCACAACTTCACCCTGCTCCACGACGACGTCATCGACCGGGACGACACCCGGCGCCACCGGCCCACCGCCTGGCGGGTGTTCGGCACCACCGAGGCCATCCTCGCCGGGGACGCCATGCACTCCCTCGCCCTGCGCCTGCTCGCCGAGGACACCCACCAGGCCGCCCACGGCTCGATCCGCCGGCTCACCGACTGCGTGGTCGAGCTCTGCGAGGGCCAGCAGATCGACTGCGCCTTCGAGCGGCGCGACGACGTCTCGCTGCCCGAGTGCCTGGCGATGGCGGAGGCCAAGACCGGCGCGCTGCTCGGCGCAGCCTGTGCGACGGGCGCCCTGTACGGGGGCGCCTCCGAGGAGGCGGCACAGGCGCTGGACGGCTTCGGCCGGGAGATCGGGCTGGCCTTCCAGCTGATCGACGACCTGATCGGCATCTGGGGGGACCCAGCGGTCACCGGCAAGCCGGTGGGCGCGGACCTGGTCGCCCGGAAGAAGTCGCTGCCGGTGGTCGCGGCGTTGGGGTCCGGCACCGTCGAGGGCAAACGGCTGGCCGAACTGTACGCGATCGAACGCCCCCTGAGCGCCGATGAGTTGGCGCAGTGTGCGGCGGCCGTCGAGGCGGCCGGCGGGCGCGGCTGGGCGCAGGGCGAGTCCTGCGAGCGCATGGCCACGGCGATGGCGCAGCTGGCCGCCGCGGTGCCGGAGCCGGCCGCGGCGGACGAACTGCTGGCGCTCGCCGAGCTGGTCACCCGCCGCACGCACTGAGCGGGCTGCCCGCACCGGGCTGCCGCCCAGGCCGCCCAGGCCGTCCTGGCTGCCTCTGCTGTTGCTTCTGCCGCCGCTGTCGCCGCTGTCGTCCCGGAGTGGGAGGCCGGTCCGTCCGACTTCCCACTCCGACGTCCCAACCCGAGCTTTCACTCCGGCCGGCCGGGACGGTCGCCCGTGAGCAGGCACCGCCCCCGAGCCGGCGCCGGCCCTCAGCCGAGGGCGGCCAACAGCCGCCGCTCCTTGGCGGGTTCGATGCCCTGCCGCACCACCGCCCCCGGCCGCCCCTTGCGGCCCTCGGCGTCGGTGTCCCCGGCCGGTCCGCGCGCCCGCAGCCACTCCCAGGTGTCGCGCGCCGTCTCGGCGAAGGGCCGGCAGCGCAGTCCGGCCGCCTCCGCCCGGCCGCTGTCGGCCAGCCAGGCGCCCGCCAGCTCGGGCAGGTCCGGTGCCCAGAAGGGGAGTTCGGCCCACCCGCCGACCTGGTCCGGCCCCTCGGCGAGCAGCGGCCCGTCCGGGACCCAGACCAGCTCGGTGCCCGGGGCACCCGCCACCTCCCGGCAGGTCTCCAGCCACTCGCCGAAGCGGAGCCGGCCGGGCGGCGCCGTGGTGACGAAGCGCCCCGCCGTTCCGGCCGTCAGCAGGTCCAACCCGAAACGGGCGAAGTCCCGGACGTCGATCACCTGCATGGTGCGCCGCGGATCCCCCGGGGCGAGCACCCGCTCGCCACGCGCCATCCGCTCCAGCCACCAGGGCAGCCGGCCGCCGAACTCGTGCGGTCCGACGAGCAGCCCGCTGTTCAGCACCAGCGTGCGCCCGGCGCCGAACCCCGCCAGCACGGCACGCTCGCAGCCGGCCTTCAGGGCGTTGCCGGGCGGCTGGTCGGGCGGGGTGTCGGCCGGGCAGGGGTGCAGCGCCGAATGCTCGTCGATCACCCGGGCGGGCCAGTCGGCGAAGGCGTGGACGGAGGAGACGAAGGTGTAGTGGCCAGCCCGCCCGCGCAGCAGCCGGGCGCTGAGCGCGGCCTGGGCGGGCTGCTGGGCCGAGGTGTCGACGACCGCGTCCCAGCTGCGGCCGTCGACCAGCCGGGCGAGCTCGCCGACGTCGTCGCGGTCGCCCCGGACCGCCTCGACACCCAGTAGATCGGCGGCGCTGCGGCCGCGGTTGAAGGTGGTCACCCGGTGGCCCTGGGCGAGGGCCTCGGCAGCGTAGGCCCGTCCGAGGAAGGACGAGCCCCCAAGCAGCAGGATCTTCATACCGACGACCCTCTCCCCGGCACGCCGCAGGTACGCCCGGATTCGCGGTCGGCAGATCTCCTGCCACCGGGTGCCGCCCGGCATCCGATCCGACGTGCCGCCCCGCCCGGCCCCCTCTAGCATCCGATCTGTACCGATCGTGCCGCTGTCGGTGACCGCACCCCGGCCCCGGTGCCTGCCCCGGACGAAGGACCCGTGATGAACCAGCCCGAGCTGGAGGCCCTGGCCGCCGACGCGTACGTCTACGGCTACCCGCTGGTCGCCGGCCTCACCATGGTCGAGCGCTTCGCCCGGGGCGGCCTGGGCACCCTGCCGGCCGCACCGTTCAACCACCTCAGCCACGCCACCCGGCTCGCCGGTCCCGCCGACCGCTTCGTCTCGGTCAACAACGACACGATCTACTCGATCGCCCAGCTCGACCTCTCCGAGGGCCCCCAGGTGCTGCACGTCCCGGACACCGCGGGCGCCTACTACGTGCTGCAGGTCATCGACGCCTGGACGGACAACGTCGCCTACCTCGGCCGCCGGGCCACCGGCACCGACGCGCAGACCTGGCTGATCGTCCCGCCCGGCTGGCACGGCACCCCGCCCGACCCGAACCGGGTGATCGAGCTGCCGACCACCGTCGGCACCCTCGTCGGCCGCTTCGCCTGCGAGGGCCCGGACGACCTGCCCCGGGTCCGGGCCCTCCAGGCGGCCCTGGAACTGGCACCGCTGGAACCCGGCGGACTGGTCGCCGGACTGCCCGAGCCGGACGCGGACGTCCCCGAGCGGCTGGCCTTCTTCGAACGGCTACGGGTCTGGATGCAGGCCTTCCCGCCCACCACCGCGGACGTCGAGTACCAGCGCCGCTTCGCCCCGCTCGGCCTGCTCGACGACGGCGCCTCGCCGTACCGCGCGGCCGCCCCCGAGTGGACGCTGGCGCTGGCCAAGGGCCTGGCCGCGGGCCGCGAACGGGTCGAGGACGCCAGCCGCCCGCCCGAGGACCACCCGCCCGGCGAATGGCGCAGCGCCCTCCACCTCTTCGACTACAACACCGAGCACCTGGGCCCCGGCACCCTGGACGACCCCGAGTGGCGCATCCCCGACCGCCGCGCCGCCTACCTCAGCCGGGCCGCCGCCGCCCGCGCCGGCCTCTGGGGCAACCACGCCTACGAGGCCTCGTACGCGATGACCTACGACGACTCCGACGGCAGGCCGCTCACGGGCGGCCACGACTACACCCTGCGCTTCGAACAGCCGCCCCCGGCCGGGGCGTTCTGGTCCGTCACGATGTACTCCGTCCCGGACTACTACCTGGTGGAGAACCCGATCGACCGCTACTCGATCGGCGACCGCACCCCCGGCCTGGTCCACGGCGAGGACGGCTCCCTCACCCTGACCCTCCGGCACGACCAACCCGAGGACCCGACCGCCGCCGCCAACTGGCTCCCCACCCCGCCCGGCGAGTTCCGCCCCATCCTCCGCATCTACCAACCCGAACCCGCCGTCCTGGACGGCACCTACCAGGTCCCCCCGATCCACCGCACCTGACACCCGGCCCCTCGCCGCGCGCGGGAAGTCGGCCGGGCCGACTTCCCGCGCCTTGTCGGCCGGAAACGGCGCCCTCTGGGGCCTGCTGATGCGCGCGTCCGAGCCTCCCCGCGCCGTGTGTCCACCCGCGCTGGGGGGAGCCCGCCCCTGCACGAGAAGTCGGCCCATTCGACTTCTCGTGCAGGGGACTGAGGCCTTGGGCCCCGGCTGGCCAGGGTTCGCTGGTCAGCCGGGGCTGACTCCCCGCCCCTGTGGGCCCGCCGCCTTCGGCCGGCGCCCTTGGCTCCGGCCGCGTACGAGAAGTCGGCCAGGTCGACTTTCTGTGCGTGTCCCCGATCGGCTGGCGGACGAAATATGCCGACCGGTCTACATAGCGCCGGGGCCGTGTGCTGTTGTGCACGAGAAGTCGGCCGGGCCGACTTTCTGTGCGTGGCCCCGGTTGGGCTTTGGGGTGGAAATCATCGGTCGGTCCACGTGGCGCGCCTCTGGGCCTGTTGCGGGAGAAGCCGGCCGGGGGCTTCGGCCGGAGCCTCGGCTCCCTCCCCTGCGCCAGAAGTCGGCTGGGCCGACTTCTGGCGCGCAACCTCCGCAACCTCCGCAACCCCCGCTGCGCCGGGAGGCCAGGGGCTGGGCCGGGCCGGTTGCTACCGGCTCGGCGGGGAGGCCGTCGTCGTGCCGGTCGGGGACGGTGCGGGCGTACCGGTCGGGGCCGGCGTGGCGGACGGTGTCGACGAGGGCGTCGACGAGGGCGTCGACGACGACGGCGACGGGTCGGCAGGGGAGGTGGCGGATCCACCGCGGTTGTGCGGTCCGCCCTCCAGGGTGACCACCGCCTGGGAGGGCGGCAGCGCGATCCGGGCGGTCCAGTGCGTGGTCGGCGTCTGGTCCTCGTCCACGGTGACGATCACGGTGATCCGCTGGCCGGGCGCCAGGGTGCCGGCGTCGCGGCTGAGCCGGAGCCAGCCCGCGTCCGTCTCCGCGTGCCAGCGGATCTCCGTGGTGCCGGAGTTGGTGAGGGTGAGGATGGTCCGGCTGCCGTACTCGGCGGCCTCGACGGTGAGCAGTCCGGCGGGGGCGGGCTCGCCGGTGCCCGGTGCGGAGGCCTGGTCGGCCGACGGGGCCGGTGCGGCGACCAGGGACGGGCTGCCGAGGAGGGCGGCGCCGTGGGCCGGGACGGGGATCACCGCGCCCTGGAAGGTGAGCCTCGGAAAACCGGGAAGCAACGTTTCTGCACCCGCCGCACCGGCACCCCCCGCACCACCACCCCCCGCGATCGCCCCGGTCCCGGCCCCCGCCAGCTCCGTCCCGGGCATGCCGGACGACCCGGGGGCTACCGATCCGTCCACCGCGGGCCGCGGCCGCTGTCCGGCCGGGTGTCCGGCCGCGTCCACCCGCACCGCCGACACCGCGGCCGTCGATCCCGACCCGGTGCCGCCCCGGTGCCCGGCCCAGAGCGCGACCACCGGCGCCGCCAGTACGGCCGCGAGCACCCCGGTGGTCACCACCCGTCGGCGCACCGCCAGCCCGCGCCCGGCGTCCGGCATCCGGTGCCGGGGAAAGCCGGTCCGGTCGAACCGCAGCCCCGGTTCCACCGCCCGCGCCGCAGCCACCCGAGCCGCAACCACACACCGCACGGCCGCCCCGGGGCCGTCGGCCGTGGGATCAGCCGTAGCCCCAGCAGCCGTCGCCCCACCAGCTGTCGCCCCGGCAGCCGGTGCCGACGCCGGGCCGGTGGCCGTGGCGGCCCGGGCGGCACCCGCCGGAGCCCGCAGCAGGGTCGGCCCCGACAGCCCCGCCGCACCTCCCGTACGCCCCGCGCCCTCGGCACCTCCCGCACCCTCCGCCGCCTCGCTCGCGGCCACCCGCTCCGCCGTCCCCCGGCAGGTCGGGCAGTCCACCACGTGCCGCACCAGCTCCCGTCGCAGCGCCGGGCCGAGCACCCAGTCCCGCCAGGACTCCGCCCCGGCCCCGCCGAGCCGGTCCAGCTCCGGGCAGCCGCCGACGCCGAGCACCAGCAGGGCCGCCCGGGTGCGGGCCACCTCGGCCTCGGCGGTGGCCAGCAGTGCGCGGGTCCGTTCGAACGGCAGGCCCAGAACCGCCGCCACCTCCAGCGGGGTCAGCCGGTGCCGGACGGAGAGCTCCAGTGCCTCGCGCTGCTCCGGGTCGGTTCCGGCGGCCTCGGGCCAGGCGAGCGAGGAGAGCTCGTGCCGCCGCCGGGCCGCCTCGGCCTCGTCCGGTTCGACGGTGTCGGCCCGCCCGGCCTCGGCACCGGTCCCGCCACCGGCCTCGCCACCGCTCCCGCCACCGCTCCCGCCCGCGAGGCGGCGCAGGCAGCAGTACCGGGCCAGCGAGAACAGCCATGCGCGCAGCAGCCCGGGCTCGGCCAGCCGGGCGCCGTGCCGCCGTGCCAGCTCGCGGACCTCGCTCAGGGCGTCGGCGGCCGCATCGTGCTCGCACAGCACCGAGAGGCAGTAGGTGAACAGGCCGTCCACCTGCCGGTCGTACGCCGCGAGCGCGGCAGCGGCCCGTGCCGCGGCCTGCGCCCCGGCCTGCGTCCCGGCCGGACGCGCCTGCGCCCCGGCCTGCGTCCCCGCCGACCCGGCCGGTCCGATCCGGGCCCCGGCCGACCCGGCCCGAGCCCCGCCCTGTCCACCGGAGCCCGACCTGACCGCCCGGCCCGGTGCACCCCACCTGCCCGGCTCGACCGACCCGGTCGGCCCAACAGTTCTCGTCGTCACCCGTCCGACGGTAGAGAACGCGGACGGCTGATCCCGGCCATTCGCCGTGTATGTACTTCTTTCGGGTAACAACATCGCCCATCTGTGTGGATGCGCGGCGAGCCCGCCGGCGGACCGTCGCTGTCGTACCCAGGCGCTACCGTGGGCCGCATGCCTCCGCGTTCCAAGACCACCGCCAAGCCGCGCCCGGCGTACCGCTGCACCGAGTGCGGCAACCAGCTGCCCAAGTGGGTCGGCCGCTGCCCGGAGTGCAACGCCTGGGGCACGGTCGAGGAGTACGGCGCGGTGCCGATCCGCACCACGGCCGCCGGCCCGGTCAGCGCGCCCGCCCGTCCGATCGCCCAGGTGGACGGCCAGGTCGCGACGGCCCGCTCGACGGGCGTGCCGGAGCTGGACCGGGTGCTCGGCGGCGGTCTGGTCCCCGGCGCGGTGGTGCTGCTGGCCGGCGAGCCCGGCGTCGGCAAGTCGACCCTGCTGCTGGACGTCGCCGCGAAGGCGGCCACCGCGCAGCACCGCACGCTCTACGTCACCGGCGAGGAGTCGGCCGGCCAGGTCCGGCTGCGCGCGGACCGGATCGACGCCCTCTCCGAGCACCTCTACCTCGCCGCCGAGCAGGACCTGGGCGCGGTGCTCGGGCACATCGAGGCGGTCAACCCCGGCCTGCTGATCCTGGACTCGGTGCAGACCATCGCCTCCGCCGAGCTGGACGGCGCCCCCGGCGGCCCGGCCCAGGTGCGCGAGGTGGCGGGCGCGCTGATCCGGGCGTCCAAGGAGCGCGGAATGGCGACGCTGCTGGTCGGCCACGTCACCAAGGACGGCCAGATCGCCGGCCCGCGCCTGCTGGAGCACCTGGTGGACGTGGTGCTGAGCTTCGAGGGGGACCGGCACGCCCGGCTGCGGCTCATCCGCGGGGTCAAGAACCGCTACGGCGCCACGGACGAGGTCGGCTGCTTCGAGCTGCACGACGAGGGCATCGTCGGCCTGGCCGATCCGTCCGGCCTCTTCCTGACCAGGCGTGACAAGCCCGTTCCGGGCACCTGCCTCACCGTCACCCTGGAGGGCAAGCGCCCGCTGGTGGCCGAGGTGCAGGCGCTGATGGTGGATTCGCAGATCCCGTCCCCGCGCCGTACGACCTCGGGCCTGGAGTCCCCCCGGATCGCGATGATCCTGGCCGTGGTCGAGCGGCACGGCGGGGTGAAGCTCGGCAAGCAGGACATCTACACCGCGACGGTCGGCGGGGTGAAGCTGACGGAGCCGTCCGCGGACCTCGCGGTGGCGCTGGCGGTGGCCAGCTCCTCCACCGACACCCCGCTGCCCAGCAACCTGGTGGCGATCGGCGAGGTCGGCCTGGCGGGCGAGGTACGGCGGGTGACGGGTGTGCAGCGGCGGCTCGCCGAGGCGCACCGGCTGGGCTTCACCCACGCCCTGGTCCCGCCGGACCCGGGCAAGGTCCCGGCGGGCATGAAGGTGGTCGAGGTGGCCGACATCGGCGAGGCCCTGCGGGCGATCCCGGGCCGCCGCCGTGCGGCCGCCAAGCCGCGCACCGAGCCGCGCGGTGAGGCCCCGTCGGCACCGCCGGCCCCGCGCTCCGCCCGGGCCGCGGACCGCCCGGCGGCGTACCCCGAGGAGCTGATGGACGGCTGGGAGCCGCTCGACTCCGACGAACTGCGCTGACCCAAGCCCTGCCGAAGCCACACACAGTTAGACTTTCTCCAGTCTCATTGGCCAGAAGGCAGTACCGAGCGGTACTGAGCGACAGAGCAACAGACCGCGGACCGGCGCACGGCGTGAGGCGCGCGGCACGGGTCGACCGGAGGAGTCACGTGGCAGCCAGCGACCGGGGGGCGGACAAGGCCTCCCGCGAGGAGGCCCTGCTGCGGGCCTCCCTCACCGCCATCGCGCCCGGTACCGCGCTTCGTGACGGCCTGGAGCGGGTCCTGCGGGCCAACACCGGCGGTCTGATCGTGCTGGGCTTCGACAAGACCGTCGAGTCCCTGTGCACCGGCGGCTTCGTCCTGGACGTCGAGTTCAGCGCCACCCGGCTGCGCGAGCTGTGCAAGCTCGACGGCGCGGTGGTGCTCGACAAGGACATCACCAAGATCGTCCGGGCCGGCGTGCACCTGATGCCGGACTCGACCATCCCCACCGACGAGACCGGCACCCGCCACCGCACCGCCGAGCGGGTCAACCGGCAGACCGGCTACCCGGTGGTCGCCGTCTCGCACTCGATGCGGCTGATCGCGATGTACGTCAACGGCACCCGCCGGGTGCTGGAGGACTCCACCACCGTGCTGTCCCGTGCCAACCAGGCGCTGGCCACCCTGGAGCGCTACAAGCTGCGCCTGGACGAGGTGGCCGGCACGCTCTCGGCGCTGGAGATCGAGGACCTGGTGACGGTCCGGGACGTCACCGCCGTGGCCCAGCGCCTGGAGATGGTGCGGCTGATCGCCACCGAGATCGCCGGCTACGTGCTGGAGCTCGGCATCGACGGCCGCCTGCTCTCGCTCCAGCTGGACGAGCTGATCGCGGGGGTGGAGCCGGAGCGCGAGCTGGTCGCCCGGGACTACTTCCCGGAGCGGGCCGCCAAGAAGGGCCGGACGGTCACCGAGGTGCTGGCCGACCTGGAGGCGCTGACCCACGCCGAGCTGCTGGACCTCCAGACCGTCGCCAAGGCGCTCGGCTACTCGGGTTCGCCGGAGTCGCTGGACTCCGCCGTCTCACCGCGCGGCTACCGCCTGCTGGCGAAGATCCCGCGCCTGCCCAACACGGTCATAGAGCGCCTGGTCGAGCACTTCGGCGGCCTCCAGAAGCTGCTGGCCGCGAGCATCGACGACCTGCAGACCGTCGAGGGCGTCGGCGAGACCCGTGCCCGCTCGGTCCGCGAGGGCCTGTCCCGTCTTGCCGAATCGTCCATCCTGGAGCGCTACGTCTGACCGGACGCGCAGCCGTACGGACGCCCGTGCCACGGCGACGGCCCCCGGGGAGCCCCTCCCCGGGGGCCGTCGCCCGTCCGCGACCGGTGCTCCCGCCCCGCGTCCGGCCCCGGGGAGGCGTTCCCCGGACACGACGGAGCCCCCGGCCGTGCGACGGCCGGGGGCTCCGGGGGAAGTTGACCGGTTCTCAGCTGTCCAGTCGGATCGACGCCCGCGCCGAGACCTTGTCCCCGGAGAGACCGGTGAGCTCCGCGAGCACCACGTAGGTGCCGCTCGGCGGCGGGGTCTGGTCGGCGGTGGCGCACTGCGGCTTGCTGCGGCTGCGGTCCCAGGTGAAGGTCTCGGTCTGGTTGCCGTTCGCGCCGAGCTGCACCCAGATGTTGCCCTTGTCGGCCGGGCAGTCGCCGGAGGACCAGACCCGGTCGTTGTTGCTGCCGCTCACCGTGATCACGGAGGCGGTGCGGCCCAGGTCCACCCGGCAGTTGGCGCCGGAGTTCTTGACCGTCAGGGCCAGCCGGGGCTTGTCCTTGGGCTGGTACGAGTTCTGGGTGCCGGCCAGCTCCAGTGCCACCTGCGAGGAGGTGCAGACCGGCAGCGCCATGATCTCGGGGGTGTTCACCGCCGGGACGCCGCCCGTGCTGCCGGAGCCGCCCGTGCCGCCACCGGTGCCGCCGCCGGTCGCCGGTGCGGCGCCGCCCCCGGGGGCCGGGTTGGCTCCGCCGGCGCCGGTGCCGCCGCTGAGGTTGACCTCGGTGCCGCCGCCTCCCGCCACCGGGCCGCCGGTGCCGCCGCCCGGGCGCGCCGCGGGGCCGCTCGGGGAGGCACCGGGCGTGATGGCCTGGGCCGGGGTCTGGGACTGGGAGGGAACGGCCTGCGCGGCGTTGCCCTGTGAGCCGCCGTCACCTCCCCCGCCCTGATCGATCATCAGCCAGGCGATCAGCGCGACGACCGCCGCGACGGCGACGAGCACGACGACGCGCCGACGCCAGTAGATCGAGGCCGGCAGTGGTCCGACGGGTTGACGCAGAGAAGGCACGATCAAACTCTACGAGACTGTGTGTGGCGATTGACTCACCAACACCGCACAGTCGCCCCTTCCTTCACATGATCCGCCATTTGACCCGTTCGAGCGAGCCCCAACCGGACGATTTTCCGGAAGTTCCCCCGGCGGGCAGTCGGCGGGCAACCGGGGGGCGACCGGCTGGCAGTCGGCTGGCAGTCGGGGGACGACCAGGGGGCGATCGGGAGCGATCCGGTCCACTTCGGCCCGGCGGGCGGGCATGGGAGGATCGAAGGGCCATGACTGCCATCACCGCTCCCGCCGCCGCCGGTGCCACCCGGCCGCCGATGCCCCTGCCGCTGTTCCACTCGACCGTCCTCGACTGGTACGAGGCGAGCAAGCGGGACCTTCCCTGGCGGGCCCCCGACACGACGCCGTGGGCGGTCATGGTGAGCGAGTTCATGCTCCAGCAGACCCCGGTCAAGCGCGTGCTGCCCGCCTGGGAGGCCTGGCTGACCCGCTGGCCGACCCCGGCCGACCTCGCCGCCGAGGCGCCCGGCGAGGCGGTCCGGATGTGGGGCCGACTGGGCTACCCGCGCCGGGCGCTGCGCTTGCACGCGGCCGCGGTGGCGATCACCGAGGAGCACGAGGGCGAGGTCCCGGACGACCACGCCACCCTGCTCTCGCTGCCCGGGGTGGGCGAGTACACGGCCGCCGCCGTCGCCTCCTTCGCCTTCCGCCAGCGGCACGTGGTGCTGGACACCAACGTCCGCCGGGTCTTCGCCCGCGCGGTGACCGGCGTGGAGTACCCGGCCCAGGCCACCACCGCCGCCGAGCGCCGCACCGCCACCGCGCTGCTGCCGGACGACGCCGAGACCGCCGCCACCTGGGCGGTCGGCGTGATGGAGCTGGGCGCGCTGGTCTGCACCGCGCGCGGCCCGGAGTGCGGCGACTGCCCGCTGTTCACCGCCTGTGCCTGGCAGCGGGCCGGCCGCCCGCCGTACGAGGGCCCGGCCCGGCGCGGACAGTCCTACGAGGGGACGGACCGCCAGGTGCGCGGCAAGCTGCTCGCGGTGCTGCGCGAGGCGCACGGGACGGTGCCGCAGGCCCGGCTGGACGCGGTCTGGCCGGACGCGGTGCAGCGGGCCCGGGCGCTGGACGGCCTGGTGGCGGACGGCCTGGTCGAGCCGGTCGAGCAGGGCGTGTACCGGCTGCCCCAGTAGCCGCCCCCGCGAACGAAGCGCGAAGGCCCCGCGAACGAAGCGCGAAGGCCCCGCGAACGAAGCGCGAAGGCCCCACGGCCGGAGCGCGAAGCCCCCGCGAACGAAACACGGCGCCCCCGGGAGGACGTACCTCCCGGGGGCGCCGTACGGGCGGGGGCCGTCAGACGGCCGCCGCCTCCAGCGAGGCCTCGGCCGGCTTCTCGCCCTTGCCCGTCCCGCGCAGCGGCACCTCGCGCAGGAACACCGCCGCGGCGATCGCGATCACGGCCACGCCCGCACCCCACAGGAAGACGGTGTGCATGCCGTTGGACACCGCGTGGTGGTAGGCGTCCTGGACGGCCTCGGGGAGCTTGCGCAGGGCGGCCGGGCTCATCTGGCCCGGGTCCTGAACGCCGCCGCCCGCGGTGGCCTGCTCGCCGAGCCGCTCCTTCATGGTGTCGGTCACCCGGTTGTTGAACAGCGCGCCGAAGAGCGCGACACCGAAGGAACCGCCGATGGTGCGGAACAGGGTGGCGGTGGAGCTGGCCACGCCCATGTCCTTGAGCTCGACGCTGTTCTGCGCGACCAGCATGGTGATCTGCATCAGGAAGCCCATGCCGGCGCCCAGCACGACCATCCAGCAGGCCGAGGTGAAGCTGCTGGTCCCGGTGCCCATGGTGGAGAGCAGGATCATGCCGCCGGTCATCACGAGGGTGCCGATGATCGGGTAGATCCGGTACTTGCCGGTCTTGGTGACGGCCTGGCCGACCACCAGCGAGATCACCAGCATGCCGAACATCATCGGCATCAGCAGCAGCCCGGAGTTGGTGGCCGAGGCGCCCTGGACGATCTGCTGGTAGAGCGGCAGGAAGACGGTCGAGCCGAACATCACGAAGCCGACGACGAAGCCGATGATCGAGACCAGGGTGAAGTTCAGGTTGCGGAACAGGCTCAGCGGGAGCATCGGCTCCTCGACCCGCTGTTCCACGTAGCAGAAGGCGATCAGCGAGGCGGCGGCGAGCGCGGCCAGGCCGAGGATCTCCTTGGAGCCCCAGGCGTACTGCTGGCCGCCCCAGGTGGTGATCAGCACCAGCGAGGTGATGCCCACGGTGAGCAGGACGGCGCCCAGGTAGTCGATCTTGGCGGTGCTGCGGACCTTCGGCAGCTTCAGGGTGACGACGACCACGGCGAGCGCGACGACGCCGAGCGGCAGGTTGATGTAGAAGGTCCAGTGCCAGCTCAAGTGGTCGGTGATGAAGCCGCCGACCAGCGGGCCGCCGATGGTGGCGAGGGCCATCACCGCGGCGAACATGCCCTGGTACTTGCCGCGGTCGCGCGGCGGCACGAGCGCGCCCATGATCGACATGACGCCGACCATCAGACCGCCGGCGCCCAGGCCCTGCACGGCGCGGAAGCCGATCAGCTCGTTCATGTTCTGGGACAGGCCGGACAGCGCCGAACCCACCAGGAAGATCACGATCGAGGTGAGGAAGGTGCCCTTGCGGCCGTACATGTCGCCGAGCTTGCCCCAGATCGGGGTGGAGGCGGCGGTGGCCAGGGTGTACGAGGTGACGACCCAGGACAGGTGCTCGGCGCCGCCGAGGTCGCCGACGATCGTCGGCATCGCGGTGCCGACGATCAGGTTGTCGAGCATGGCCAGCAGCATGGTGACGACCAGGCCGATCATCACGAGGCGGATCTCCCGCGGCGACCGCGGCTGTTCCTCCTCGGGCGTCTTGTCCTCCGGCACCGGGCCGACGGTCTTGGACTGTGACATGAGGTGGGGTCTCCCGGAGGGTGGTTCGGACGGAGCGGCGTGCCGTGCGGCGGCTCACTTACTTGTCGCCCGGCTAGTTTATCGACCGTCGGCACGGTAGGTTGTTTACTAGCCGGTCGTCAAGCCAGTTTCCCGACCGGCCTTCTGGGCAGGGAGAATGAGTCCGGAGCGGCTCCCGCCCCGGGGTCCGCAACAGTCACCGACGCAGTCATGAGGCAGGCCATGGCCACTCCGCACAGCCCCCGCAGCGACACCCGGGCTCGCATCATCGAGGTGTCGCTGGAGCTCTTCTCCGAGCAGGGCTACGAGCAGACCTCACTGCGTGAGATCGCCGACCGCCTGGGCGTCACCAAGGCCGCGCTCTACTACCACTTCAAGACCAAGGACGACATCGTCCTGGGCATCGTCGAGCGGATGGCCGCGCCGATCGACGACACCATCACGTGGGGCCGCAAGCAGGACTGGAGCCCCGCGGTGCGCGACGAGCTGATCCGCCGCTTCGCGGACGGGATGGCCGAGCGGGCCCCGCTGCTGCGCTTCTTCCACGAGAACCAGCCCGCGCTGCGCGAGTCCCCGGCCGGGCTGGCCTTCAAGGACCGCATGATCACCATGATGCAGCTGGTGCACGGTCCGGGCGCGGACTTCCACGACCGGCTGCGGGCCGCGATGGCGCTGTTCACCGTCCACTCGTCGCTGTTCCTGGTCAAGCAGGACAACGCGGACTGCCCCCACAGCCCGAACGTGTGGGGTGAGCAGCCGCCCCCCGCCGAGCTGGGCGAGGCGATCGGGGCGGCCCGGGACATCGCGCTGGAGATCGGCGCCCGGATCAGCCATCCGGCCGGCAGCGTCGGCTGAGCGCGGCGCCGGGCGGGAACGGGGCGGGGCAGGAACCGGGCCGGTCGGGAGCGACGGCCGGGAACGACGGCCGGGAACGACGGCCGGGAGCGACGCCGACCGGGCGCCGCCGGGCGGCTCAGAAGTTCGTGACGCCGTGCCCCGCGAGGTACGCGATCGGGTTGACCACCGCGCCGTAGCGGTTGCTGGTGCGGATCTCGAAGTGCAGGTGCGGGCCGGTCGAGTTGCCGGTGCTCCCGGACAGCCCGATCCGCTCGCCCGCCGACACCCGCTGGCCCGCCGAGACGGCGACCGAGGACATGTGGGCGTACTGCGCGTAGTGCCCGTCCGCCAGCCGCAGCACGACCTCCTTGCCGTACGCGCCGTCCCAGCCGGCCGACACCACGGTCGCGTCGCCGACCGCCAGCAGCGGCGTGCCCGGGGAGACCGCGAAGTCCACCCCGGTGTGGTAGCCGGCCGCGTAGCCGCGGTTGGGCTTCCCGTACGGATTGCTGGTGGGCGCGTTCGGCACCGGCGCCGACCACCCCGGGGCGGGCGCGGGCTCCTGCGCGGGTTCGGGCTCGGGTTCGGGTTCGGGCTCCGGGGCCGGCTCGGCGGCGGGGTCCGGACCGGGGTACGGCGGTTCGAGCGGCAGCAGGTTGGGCGCCACCGCCACGAACTGCTGCGCCGAGTCGCCGTCGTCGGGCAGCTTGTACGGACTCGGGCCGGCCACCTGGACCAGGCCCGCGCTCGGCACCTCCGCCCGCGGCACGGTGAAGGCCGAGCTGCCCGGGGTGGTGGGCAGGACGGTCTGCGCCGAGGCCGTGCCCGGGGTGGCCACCAGCAGCACACCGGCGAGCAGCGTGGCGACCGCTCCGGCCGAGACCAGCGCGTGGTCGTGCTCGGCCCGCTGTCGGCTGCCGGGCAGCGTGGTGTGCCGGGGCGACCCGAGGGCACGCAACGGCGTGGCGGCGTGGGTGTGGACGGCACGGCCGATCCGGGGCTGCCAGACGGACGCGCGGGTGCGGACGGCGTGGCCGATCCGGGGCTGCCAGGCGGCGGCCTGGGCCGCCGTGCGGGCGGCGAGCCGGCGCAGGGCCGGCCCCACGGGCGGGACGGTGGACATCGCTTGCCGAACCTCACGGGTCGTACGAGGGCAGCACGAAGGGCCCGTTCGGGCGCGTGCTGAGCGGGGGACCACTCAGGTGTAACGGTCACCGAGCGGACGCCCAAACGGTGTGACGTACTACGGGATGTAGTCAGCGTGGCGCGGGAGATTCAAACCGACGGAGTAATGATCATGAGATCGGATCGCTCACGACCGCTCCGTGGCACCCGCCGCGTCCCCGGCATCCGCTACTACCGCCGCTCGTACCGCGCCGAAGGCCTGTGACCAGCACCACGCGCGGCCGGGGTTTGACCGGCTCGAACCGCTTTCCGTCCGCACCGCTGACCGGTCCGGCCCGCTGGGGGACCATCGAGCCATGTATGGCAACAGGAGCGAAGACCCCGACGCCAGTGACCGCCCGAGCCTGTCGGACCGTCGCTTCGCCGCCCTGCGCGGCTGCGAGCGGCTGCTGTCCGGGCCCCGGCCGCAGAGCATCCGCGAACGCCTCGCCGACCTCGCCGGCCCGCCGCCGGGCGGGCCCGGGGCCGCTCCCGACCTGGACGGCCGCCCGGACCTGGACGGCCGCCCGGACCAGTACGGCGACGGCGTGCTCCGCACCCTGGAGCAGCGGGTCGCCGGGCTGCTCGGCACCGAGGACGCGGTGTTCCTCCCGACCGGCACGATGGCCCAGCAGATCGCCCTGCGGATCCACGCCGAGGCGGCCGGGTCGCGCACCGTGGCCACCCACCCGCTGGCCCACACCGACCGGCACGAGCGGCACGCGCTCGGCGTGCTGTCCGGGCTGCGCAGCCTCTGGCCGACCGAGGCGCCGCGCCAGCCCACCGCCGCGGAACTGCGCGCCCTGGACGAGCCGTACGCCGCACTGAGCCTGGAGCTGCCGCTGCGCGACGCCGGGTTCGTGCTGCCCGGCTGGGCGGAGCTGGTGGAGCTGGCCGCGGTGGTGCGGGAGGAGCACGGTGCGGCGCTGCACCTGGACGGCGCCCGGATCTGGGAGTCCGCGGTGGCCCTCGGCCGTCCGCTGCCGGAGGTCGCGGGCCTGGCCGACTCGGTCTACGTCTCCTTCTACAAGACGCTCGGCGGGATCAGCGGCGCCGCGCTGGCCGGCCCCGGCGGCTTCGTCCGCACCGCCCGGGCCTGGCGGCACCGCTACGGCGGGCAGCTCTACCAGCAGTGGCCGTTCGCGCTGGCCGCGCTGGCCGGGCTGGAGCGCGAACTGCCGCGGCTGGCCCGGTACGTGGGGCACGCCCGGACGGTGGCCGAGGCGCTGGCCCGGGCGTTCGCCGCCGTCCCCGGCGCCCGGGTGCACCCGGCCCCGCCGCACACCCACCAGTTCCAGCTCTGGCTGCCGTACCCGGCGGGGGAGTTGGAGGAGGCAGGGCTGGGGCTGGCCGAGGACACCGGGATCGGGCTGTTCGGGGCCTGGCGCGCGTGCGGTCCGCCGGGGCTGTCGATGACCGAGGTCACGGTCGCCGCGCCCGCCCTCGACTGGACCGGCGCCGACGTCGCGGTGGCGGCCGCCGCCTTCCTGGACCGGCTGCCGGCCGGTAAGGCCTGACGGCCGGGTCGGCGGGCGCCGGGGTCCGGCACGGCGCCGGGGTTCGGTGAGGCGCCTGGGCTCGGCGAGGCGGGCGGGCCCGGAAAGGCGTCCGGCCCGCCCCCGCGCGCTGCGGGGACGGGCCGGACGTGGAGTTGTCAGAGCTGCCTGGTCACAGGCCGATCGCTACCGGGGTGGCGATCAGTTGTCGACCGGGCGGACCCGGATCCAGGTCTCCAGGTAGTTCGAGGACTCGTTCTCGACCTCGATGCTGGTGCCGGTCTTCGGCACGTTGACACCGCTGTACGGGTTGTCCTTGCTCCACCACGACTTCAGGTCGTTGAACTCGTCGACGCCCTTGGCCTTCGGCACGACGGTCTCGACGCCGGCCTTGTGCAGGGTCATCCCGGAGGTGCGGCGCGAGCCGAAGGTGGAGTCGTAGCCCTGCATGCGCGGACGCATCAGGGTGCCGTCGCTCCACTTCAGCGGGGTCGGGTGCGAGTCGACCGGCAGGATCAGGCCCTGGCCGGGGTGGGCGCTGACGTTGTTGTCGGTCTGCGACTCGTCCCAGTACCAGACCAGCAGGCCGGGCTGGTACGGGTAGTACTCGACCCAGTTCGGGCGGTCGGCGAAGCCGAAGTTGTACGGGCCGGTCTTCAGGGTCCGGTCGTAGGACACGTACTGCCGGTTCTCCGCGATGTAGTACTGCGCGTAGTCCTTGGTGTACGAGCCGCCAAAGCGGGAGAAGCCGTCGGCCACCCAGCCGTTGTCACCGTTCTCGACGTCGTCGCTGAACACGGTGGCGCCGTCGGCGACGACCGCGATGTTGTCCAGCGTCAGGCCGCGGAAGTGCAGGCCGCCGTCGGTGCTGTTGTGGTAGCGGAACTTGATCTGCTTGCCCGCGTAGGCGTCCAGGTTGAAGGACAGGTCGCCCCAGGTGGCCACCTGGCCGCTGAGGGCCGGACGGTCGTTCTCGCGGGGCAGCGCGGTGCCGTTCCAGGTGCCGTCGACGACGGTCCAGGTCTTGCCGCCGTCGGTGGAGACCTCGCCGAACGCGTAGTCGAAGTCCTGCTCCAGCTCGTACCAGGCCTTGGCGTTGATGCTGGCCTTGGTCTTGCCGGTCAGGTCGATGTCGCGGGTGAGCGTGACGTTCAGGTTGTCGGCGCTGCCGCTCCACCACTCACCGGCGCCGGCGAACGGCTTGTTGATCTCGGTGGTGATCTTCTTCGCGGGGAGGTCGACGATCAGACCCTGCGGCAGGTTGCTGTTGTACTCCGCCGGGCCGATGTGGTGGGTCGACTCGGTGCCGGCCTTGGCGCGGTCGGCCTTCAGCCAGCCGAGCTTGTACTTGCTCCAGGCGTCGAGGTCGTTCGGCATGTCGCCGATGCTGCCCTTGCCCTCGCCGAGCCAGGAGCCCGAGGACATCAGCGACCAGAAGCCGACCGAGTTGTCGATGCCCTTGCCGGCGGTGTCGTAGAGGTCCGGCAGACCGAGGTCGTGGCCGTACTCGTGGGCGAAGACGCCGAGGCCGCCGTTCTCCGGCTGCATCGTGTAGTCGCCGATCCAGATGCCGCTGGTGCCGACCTGGACGCCGCCGAGCTTGTTGCCGTCGGGGCCGGCCGTGCCCTGCAGGTTGCCGTAGACGTACGAGCGGTGGGCCCACAGGGCCTTGCTGCCCTGCTTGCCGCCGCCGGCCGACTTGTCCTCGCCGGCGTGCACGATCTGGAAGTGGTCGATGTACCCGTCGGGCTGGTTGAAGTTCCCGTCGTGGTGCGAACCGTAGCGGTCCCACTGGTCGTACTGGGCCAGGGTCGCCTTGATCTGGGCGTCGGTCTGACCCTTGGCCAGCTGGTCCTTGTACCAGATGTCCACGGCGTCGCGGATCAGGTCCTGCGCGCTGGCGCAGACGTTGGAGCCGCAGTAGTCCGAGCCGTAGCGGGCCTCGTTCCACGGGACCCGGACCCAGTCCGAGACCACGCCGTCGACCGAGTAGCGGCCCGAGGACTGCTGCTCGTAGTAGGTCTTCAGCGAGGGCTTGTCCTTGGCGAAGTACAGGTCCTGGAAGTGCTGCTGGTTGTAGTCGGCCTGCCACGCGGTCGAGTTGTTGGTGGCCGGGTCCGGCTTCGCGATCTCGTTGTGCTTCGGGCCGGCCTCGCCGCCGTACTTGACCTTGCCGTCCGGCGTCTTGGTGGTGTTGTCCACCTGGTCACCGAAGTCGACGAGGATGGTGAAGATCTTGTCCGTGCGCTCGCGGGCGAGCTCCACGTACTTGTCCTTGCCGAGCTTCACACTGGTGGAGCCGTTGTGCTTCTCGACCTGGGCGGTGCCGTCGAGCAGCTTCTGGGTGGCGGCCTTCTGCTCCGCCTCCACCTTCGCCGTCAGCGGGCCCGGGATGTTGTGCTCGGTGCTCTGGACGGCGTCGGCCGGGTCCCGCGGGACCGGGGCCGAGCCTGCGGCGACGGCGGTGGCCGGGAACAGGCCCGCGCCGAGCGTGACTATGACCGCTGCGGCAGTGGCAGCCGCAGCGGTTCTCCTGGTGTTCTTCAACGTTGTGACGTCCTCCCCGACCGGGGCCAGCTGTTGGCCAAAGCCCGGCAAACCAAAATGAAAGACAGGTGGACGTCATTTGATACAAGCGTGCACAGAAAAGATAGACCTTGACCGTGACATGGTCACGGCGCTATCCTCCGCGACTTCCCATCACCTGACCGTCTGTCAACCGTATGTTCGTTAAAGGTCGCTGAGAAACCGGGCGCACCCGCACCAGCCGGAGCGGAGGCCAGCCATCCGGGTCCGGACCGCGCCGGGCGCGGCGGAAGCGGAACGCGCCGAGCCCCCGGCGTCAACGCCGGGGGCTCGGTGGCTGTGAAGTTGTCTGTTAAAAGTTGGGTTACTTCGTCAGGTCCGGACCGGACGAGGCTACCGCGGCCGGGGTGTCCGCGACGGCCGACTTCTCCTCGCCGCGGAAGGTGAACTTGGCGTCCTTGCCCTCGCCCTCGACGTCCACGACGACGATGTGGCCGGCCCGCAGCTCGCCGAAGAGGATCTTCTCGGAGAGGTGGTCCTCGATGTCGCGCTGGATGGTGCGGCGCAGCGGACGGGCACCCAGGATCGGGTCGTAGCCGCGCTTGGCCAGCAGCTTCTTGGCCTCGACGCTGAGCTCCAGGCCCATGTCCTTGTCCTTGAGCCGCTCGTCCACCTTGTCGATCATGAGGTCGACGATCTGGATGATGTCGTCCTCGGACAGCTGGTGGAACACCACGATGTCGTCGACACGGTTCAGGAACTCGGGGCGGAAGTGCTGCTTGAGCTCCTCGCCGACCTTCGCCTTCATCCGCTCGTACCCGGTCTGGGTGTCGCCCGCGGCCGCGAAGCCGAGGTTGAAGCCCTTCGAGATGTCCCGGGTGCCGAGGTTGGTCGTCATGATGATGACGGTGTTCTTGAAGTCGACCACGCGGCCCTGGGAGTCGGTCAGGCGACCGTCCTCCAGGATCTGCAGCAGCGAGTTGAAGATGTCCGGGTGGGCCTTCTCGACCTCGTCGAAGAGGACGACCGAGAACGGCTTGCGGCGGACCTTCTCGGTCAGCTGGCCGCCCTCCTCGTAGCCCACGTAGCCGGGCGGGGAGCCGAACAGCCGGGAGACGGTGTGCTTCTCGGAGAACTCGGACATGTCGAGCGCGATCAGCGCGTCCTCGTCGCCGAACAGGAACTCCGCCAGCGTCTTGGACAGCTCCGTCTTACCGACGCCGGACGGGCCGGCGAAGATGAACGAACCGCCGGGGCGCTTCGGGTCCTTGAGGCCCGCACGGGTGCGCCGGATGGCCTGGGAGAGCGCCTTGATGGCGTCCTTCTGGCCGATGACGCGCTTGTGCAGCTCGTCCTCCATGCGCAGCAGGCGGGACGTCTCCTCCTCGGTCAGCTTGAAGACCGGGATGCCGGTGGCGGTGGCCAGGACCTCGGCGATGAGCTCCTCGTTGACCTCCGCGACGACGTCCATGTCGCCGGCCTTCCACTCCTTCTCGCGCTTGGCCTTGGCCTGCAGGAGCTGCTTCTCGTCGTCGCGCAGGGACGCGGCCTTCTCGAAGTCCTGCGCGTCGATCGCGCTCTCCTTCTCGCGGCGCACGTCGGCGATCTTCTCGTCGAACTCGCGCAGGTCCGGCGGCGCGGTCATCCGGCGGATGCGCATTCGGGAACCGGCCTCGTCGATCAGGTCGATCGCCTTGTCCGGCAGGAAGCGGTCCGAGATGTACCGGTCGGCCAGGGTCGCGGCGGCGACCAGGGCGGAGTCCGTGATGGAGACCCGGTGGTGGGCCTCGTAGCGGTCGCGCAGACCCTTCAGGATCTCGATCGTGTGGGGCAGCGACGGCTCGGCGACCTGGATCGGCTGGAAGCGGCGCTCCAGCGCGGCGTCCTTCTCCAGGTGCTTGCGGTACTCGTCCAGGGTGGTGGCACCGATGGTCTGCAGCTCGCCGCGGGCCAGCATCGGCTTGAGGATGCTGGCGGCGTCGATGGCGCCCTCGGCGGCGCCCGCGCCGACCAGGGTGTGCAGCTCGTCGATGAACAGGATGATGTCGCCGCGGGTGCGGATCTCCTTGAGCACCTTCTTCAGGCGCTCCTCGAAGTCACCGCGGTAGCGCGAGCCGGCCACCAGGGCGCCCAGGTCCAGCGTGTAGAGCTGCTTGTCCTTGAGCGTCTCCGGGACCTCGCCCTTGACGATCGCCTGGGCCAGGCCCTCGACCACGGCGGTCTTGCCGACGCCGGGCTCACCGATCAGCACCGGGTTGTTCTTGGTGCGGCGGGACAGCACCTGCATGACCCGCTCGATCTCCTTCTCGCGCCCGATGACCGGGTCGAGCTTGGCCTCGCGGGCGGCCTGGGTGAGGTTGCGGCCGAACTGGTCCAGGACCAGGGAGGTCGACGGGGTGCCCTCGGCGGGCCCGCCGGCCGTGGCCGACTCCTTGCCGCCGCCGGTCTGGTAGCCGGAGAGCAGCTGGATGACCTGCTGGCGCACCCGGTTGAGGTCGGCGCCCAGCTTCACCAGGACCTGGGCGGCGACGCCCTCGCCCTCGCGGATCAGGCCGAGCAGGATGTGCTCGGTGCCGATGTAGTTGTGGCCGAGCTGGAGGGCCTCGCGGAGCGACAGCTCCAGGACCTTCTTCGCCCGGGGGGTGAAGGGAATGTGACCGGACGGGGCCTGCTGGCCCTGGCCGATGATCTCCTCGACCTGCTGGCGAACGGCCTCAAGAGAAATCCCGAGGCTCTCCAGGGCCTTGGCGGCGACGCCCTCGCCCTCGTGGATCAGACCCAGGAGGATGTGCTCGGTGCCGATGTAGTTGTGGTTGAGCATCCGGGCTTCTTCCTGAGCCAGGACGACAACCCGCCGCGCGCGGTCGGTGAACCTCTCGAACATCGTTTATCGCTCCTCAGAGCGGTCGGGCAGTTCGGGGTCCGTCCCCGCCCTGTCCTTCCGCATGCTAGTCCCGCTCAGCGGCGCGGCCCACGGATTCACTCCCCGGTAGAGGAGCGAGATGCTGCGCGACCAGCCGACACCAATCCCAACCTGATGCTGGGAATCGGTGTTCCCACAGGCGGGCCGGATGCACCGGATTCCGCTACGCCATCGGCGAACACGAGCCGCCGGGGGCGCGGCCGGAACCGCTCCGGCCGGTCGCACATACTGCCCCTGGACGGGCCGAAGAACCCGTCCACCTGCATTCATACCCGGTATCGGGGCGGTTCTCGCGCAGTTTCCGCGGTGGCGGTGTTCGCCTGGCGAGAAGTCGGGCCGTGGTGGCGGGGGTTCGACCGCGGCCGGGTGGCCGGGCGGGCCGCCCGGTGGTGTCCGCGTCACCGCTTCGCCCCTACAGCGTTGCACAGCCCGTGATTGTTCCGCCGCCCGAGCACGTGCCCGGACGTGCGCCCGGACCCGGGTGTGCGCCCGGGGCCGCCCGGCCTCCGGTGCCGGGTCGACGGTGCCCCATGGGGCACGCGCCGCGGGGCGCGGAGGAGACTCCTCCGCGCCCCGTGCGTGTGATGGCGGCGCCACCTCCGGCCGCCGGGGCCCCGCACCCGCTCCGGCGGGCCGACGGCGTCGGATCAGGACGCGTTGGCCTTCTCGTAGGCCTCGCGCACGTTGCTCGGAACGCGGCCGCGGTCGTTGACCTCCAGGCCCTGCTCCTTGGCCCACGCGCGGATCTTGGCGGTGTCGGGCGCACCGCCGCCGGACGGCCGCGCCGCCCCGCCGCGGCCAGGGCGACGGGTGCCGGCGAGCCGGCCGCTCTGCTTGCGGCCCTTCTCCACGTACGGCGCCAGCAGCCCGCGGAGCTTGTCCGCGTTGGCGCTCTTCAGGTCGATCTCGTAGGCAACGCCGTCGAGGGCGAACGTCACCGTCTCGTCCGCCGAACCGCCGTCGAGATCGTCTTCAAGAATGACCTGCACCCTCTGTGCCACGGGCTTCCCTTTCCGCTAAACGACCCATTGCCTGAGGAAAGGAAAGCGCCTTTCTCCGGAAAACACAAACCCTTGACCCCGGTGGAGCGTCTCAGAGGTGCAGCAGCATGCGCGAGTTGCCCAGTGTGTTGGGCTTCACCCGCTCCAGGTCGAGGAACTCGGCGACGCCTTCATCGTACGAGCGGAGGAGTTCTTCATAGACATCCGTAGCGATCGCCGCCGGGTCTGTCGTACCATCATCGGTTTCCTGGACCTCGCCGATCTCGACGAAACCATGTTTCGCGAAGAAGGCGACCTCGAACGTCAAGCAGAAAATCCGACGGACGCCCAGCCAGCGTGCGGTCTGCACCAGCTTCTCCAGCAGCAGGTGCCCGATCCCGGTGCCCCGGGCGGCCGGATCCACCGCGAGCGTGCGGACCTCGGCGAGGTCCTCCCACATCACGTGCAGTGCGCCGCAGGCCACCACCACGCCGTTGTCGTCGCGTTCCGCGACCCAGAACTCCTGGACGGATTCGAACAGTGTGACTGTGGGCTTGTCCAGCAGAATGCCGTCGCGCGAGTAGGCGTCGATGAGCCCGCGCACTGCCCGCACGTCCGTGGTCCGCGCCCGGCGGATGGTGACCTCCATGGTCGGGACGTTATCGCGCCGCCCCCGGTTCCGTCCCCCCGGTATCCGGTCCGCCGTCCGCGGAATCGGCGCCGGCCGGATCGGACGGGAACAGTGCGGCCACCCGCAAGGCGTCCCGGAGCGCTTCGCGTTGCTCGGGCGACATCAGGCCGAAGAAGTGCACCAGGGCCGCCGCCGGATTGTCACTGGTGGCCCAGGCGTCGTTCATCAGGGCCGCCGTGTACGCCTCGCGCGAGGAGACCGGTTCATATCGATAGGCCCGGCCGACCCGCTCGCGGCGCAGCCAGCCCTTTCTGTGCAGCTTGTCCAGGACGGTCATCACCGTGGTGTACGCGATTTCGCGTTCCGACCGCAGATCCAGGAGAACCTCGCGAACCGTGACCGGTCGGTTCCACTGCCACACCCGGGTCATGATGGCGTTCTCAAGTTCGCCGAGTTGCCGGACCATAGTGCGGCCAGGATAGGGAGTGAATGGGGCAAATCTTGTGAAGTGCGCCAAACCGGCGCGCCGCCACCCCCGGAATCGGGAATGGCGGCGCGCCGGTCGTTCGGGACGGCTGACGGTGTCAGTCGACGTCTTCCTTGGCCCGCTGGGCCCCGCCCTGGCTGCGGATGATGGCCCGCACCAGGAATCCGAAGCCGATCGCCATGACCAGCGGCGGCACGATCGCGCTGACGTAGTCCATCAGGTCACTCCTCCTCGGTCTTCTCCGCCGTCGCGGCGGAAGCCTTCGGCTCCGGCTTCACCAGCGGGAAGAGCACCGTCTCCCGGATGTTCTTGCCGGTCAGCAGCATGATCAGGCGGTCCACGCCGAGGCCGAGGCCACCGGTCGGGGGCATCGCGTACTCCAGGGCGCGCAGGAAGTCCTCGTCCACCTGCATCGCCTCGACGTCGCCGCCGGCCGCCAGCAGCGACTGGGCGGTGAGGCGGGCACGCTGCTCGACCGGGTCGACCAGCTCGGAGTAGGCGGTGCCGATCTCCGTACCGAAGATCACCAGGTCCCACTTCTCGGCCACACCGGGCCGCGAGCGGTGCTGGCGGGTCAGCGGGGAGACCTCGGTCGGGTAGTCCTTGATGAAGGTCGGCCGGACGGCGTTCTCCTCCAGCAGGCGCTCGACCATCTCCAGCACGATCTGACCGTGGCCCCAGTCCTTCTCGAACGGGATGCCGTGCTCGGTGGCCAGCTTGCGCAGCTCCTCGACACCGGTCTCCGGGGTGACTTCGGCGCCCAGGCGGGCGGAGATGCCCGGGTAGACGCTGACCTCCTCCCACGGCTCGGCCAGGTCGATCTCGTGCTCGACGCCGTGCGCGTCCACGCCCTTGATCACCGTGGTGCCCAGCGCGTCCCGGGCCGCGTTGACGATCGTCTCGCGGATCAGCTCGGCCTGGGTGTCGTAGTCGCCGTACGCCTCGTACGACTCCAGGGAGGTGAACTCCGGGTTGTGGGTGGAGTCCGCGCCCTCGTTGCGGAAGTTGCGGTTGATCTCGAAGACCTTCTCGGCGCCGCCGACCACCAGCCGCTTGAGGTACAGCTCGGGGGCGATGCGCATGTAGAGGTCGATGTCGTACGCGTTGATGTGGGTCTTGAACGGACGCGCGTTGGCGCCGCCGTGCACCGGCTGGAGCATCGGGGTCTCGACCTCGATGTAGCCGCGGTCCTCGTAGGTGCGGCGGATCGAGCGGACGACCTTGCTGCGCAGGTGCAGGATCTCGCGGGCCTCGGGGTTGACGATCAGGTCCACGTAGCGCTGGCGGACCCGGGCCTCCGGGTCGGTCAGGCCCTTGTGCTTGTCCGGCAGCGGCCGCAGGCACTTGGCGGTGAGCTCCCAGCGGTCCACCATCACGGACAGCTCGCCGCGCTTGGAGGTGATCACCTCGCCCTCGACGCCCACCTGGTCGCCGAGGTCGATGTCGGTCTTCCAGGCCGCCAGCCGCTCGGCGCCCAGCTTGTCCAGGGAGAACATCACCTGGAGGTCGCCGGTGCCGTCGCGCAGGGTGGCGAAGCAGAGCTTGCCGCCGGTGCGGGAGAGGATGACGCGGCCGGTGACGCCGGCCCGCTCGCCGGTCGCGGTGTCCGGCTCCAGGTCCGGGTGCTTGGCGCGCAGGTCGGCGATGGTGGTGGTGCGGGGGAATCCGACCGGGTACGGGTCGACGCCGGCCGCCCGGAGCCGGTCCAGCTTCTCGCGCCGGACGCGCATCTGCTCGGGAAGGTCGTCGGTCGCGGGAACAAGGCTCTGATCGCTCACCCCACAAGGGTAGCCAGCCACACGTGGTGCTCCGCGCCGGGATTGCCGCGGGGGAGGCCGCGACGGGCGGCCTCCCCCGGATCGGCGGGTCGGCGCGGCTCAGCCGGTTCCGGTGGCGAGTTCGACGTCCTCGATGCCCTCGACGTCCTCGGGGGACCGGTCGGCGGGCGGGGCGGGGGGCTTGGGGCGGCGGCCGAACAGTTCGGCGGGGGTGGGCATCCGGTGCGGACGGGGCGGGTTCTTCGCGGCGGCGGGCTGCTCCGGGCGGGAGTCGGTGCTGCTCATGGTGGTCCGTCCTCCTACAGGGGTGGGGTGACTGTGCGGGGGTGCGGCGGGGCTCGGTACGGCCACCAGGTGGCGGGGCGCCCCGGTGTGCAGGGCGAGCCGCTCGCGGACGGCGGCCTCGGCCAGTGCGTGGCAGCGCCCGGCGAGCCGGGAGCGGCGGGCCCGCTCGCCGTGGCCGCAGGGCTGGCGGGTCAGCCCGCGCAGTGCGGTGAGGTCCTCCGGACCGGGCAGGTACCCGTCGCTCACCGCCTCCTCCAGCCGTTCCAGGTAGCCGGGGGCGCTGCCGGGCAGGGCGGACCGGTAGCGCCCGAGGTCGGCGAGCAGGAAGGCGCGCAGCCGGCCGCCCTCGTGGACGGCCTCGTCGATCGCCTCGGTCAGGCGCAGGGCGTCCTGGACGTCCTCCGCCCAGAGTTCGGCGCAGGGCCCGGCGAAGGCCGGCCGGGCGGGTCCCTGGAGGTGGACGGGGACGGCGGGGTGCAGGGCTTGGGCGAGGGCTCGGCGCAGCACGCGGACTTCGTCGGCGCTGAAGGCCATGCCGCCGCGCGATCCGTGTGGCGTAGGCATGGGCTGACACTACGTGAGGAATATCCGATTTGTCGGTAACCTCGCGCCGAACCACCCACGTTCGGCCTGGTGAAAAAACCTTTCGTCGCCGCCTGTAACGCCGCCCGAGGTGCACCGGGTCATTCAGGTGTCAGGGGAGAGCGAACGAGGGGGCCGGGCAGGATGCAACCGGACGGTCAGGAGAAGGCGGCCCGGGGCGGGCGGCGGGACGAGGACTTCCAGGCCTTCGCGGCCACCCGCGCGCGACCGCTCTACCGCTCGGCCTGCCTGCTCACCGGCGGGGACACCCACCTCGCCGAGGACCTGGTGCAGGAGGCGCTCGGGCGGGTCTACGCCCAGTGGCACCGCACCTCCTGGTTCGGGGCCGGGCGCCGGATCGACAATCCGGCCGGGTACGCCCACACCGTGCTGGTGCGGGCCTTCCTCTCGCACCGCGGCCGCCGCTCCAGCGGCGAGCGGCCGGTCGGCGAGGTGCCGGACGGCGCGGCCCCGCAGGGCGACCCGGAACTGCGGCTGACCCTGGTGGACGCGCTCGGCCGGCTCGCGCCGCGCGACCGGGCGGTGCTGGTGCTCCGCTACTGGGAGGACCGCAGCGTCGAGGAGACCGCCGCGGTCCTGCACAGCACCCCGGGCGCCGTCCGGACCCAGTCCCACCGCGCGCTCGGCCGGATCCGCGCGGTGCTCGGCGGCAGCCTCGACGAGCTCGCCGGGCGCTGAGCCGTCGGCCCGCCCGCACATCACGTCAACTCGATCGGTAGAGAGGTTGGTTCAGCATGTCCGCAGAGCACGACGGGCCCGAGGAGCGGTTCGAGCGGGCCTTCACGGAGGCCATCGGCAGGGCCGGTGCGGCCTACGACACCGACGGCACCCGGCTGGTCGACACCGGCTGGTCGTACGGCCGCCGGCTGCGTCGCCGCCGGCGGGCGGGCACCGCGGTCGGCGCCGCCGCCCTGGCCCTGGTCGGGGTGGGCGGAGCCGCGCTCGGCGGCCTGCTGCCGGGCGGGGGCCCGGCCGTGGTCGGCGCGGCGTCGGGCGCGGCGTCGGGCGGGGCGTCGGCGACCCCCGTGGCCGGGGTCACCGGCCCGGAGTTCGAGCAGATGCTCATCGAACTCCTGCCGCCCGGCACGGTGACGGTGAAGGTGGGCGAGGCCCGCGGGACCGAGAGCGACACCCCGCAGCTGCGGCTGGTGCTGGACGACGGACGGGGAGCGGCGCAGTTCCTGTTCTGGATCATGCGTGACGCGGGTGGGGCGGCGTCCAAGCCCTGCCCGGCCGCGCCGACGGGCGGTGACTCCTGCGCCGATTCCGACCTCCCGGACGGCAGCCACCTGCAGCTCTACCAGGCCGCCACCCGGGACAACGAGCCGGCCGGCTCGAAGACGTGGGCCGCCGTGCTGTCCGGGAACGGCTACCGGATGATGCTCCAGGAGTGGAACCGCGAGCCGCTGGAGCGGGGCGCGCCGA
>NZ_JBEZUT010000050.1:0-35060 GCF_040636595.1 Kitasatospora sp. NPDC036755 | reverse complement strand
ATGTTCGCGGACATGTACCCGTCGAGGAACGGGCGGCCGAGCATGCCGCCGCAGGTCCTGGCGGCGACCGTGGTCCTGCAGTCCCTGCACGGGCTGTCGGATCACGACACGGTCCAGGAACTGCGTTGTGATCTGCGGTGGAAGGCCGCCTGCGGCCTGGGCCTCAACGACACCGCGTTCGATCCGTCGCTGCTGGCCTACTTCCGGCGCCGGCTGCAGCGATCGCCGGACCCAAACCGGTTGTTCACCAGGCTCAAGGAGGTCGTGGAGGCCACCGGCGTCCTCAAGGGCAGGCACCGGCGGGCCCTGGACTCCACCGTCCTCGACGACGCGGTCGCCACCCAGGACACCGTCACCCAGCTCGTCGCCGCGATCCGCCGGGTCATCCGGGACGTTCCCGGCGCCGAGCGGACCGCCGCCACCTGGTGCACCGCCCACGACTACACCGCCCCCGGCAAGCCCCGCATCGCCTGGAACGACGAGCAGGCCCGCGCCGACTTGGTGAACGCCCTGGTCACCGACGCGCTCAACCTGCTCGGCCGCCTGCCCGAGCGGCAGCTGGACGAGAAGGCCGCCGACGCGGTCGGGCTGCTGGCCCTGGTTGCCGGGCAGGACGTGGAGGTCGCCGACGGCTCCGACGGGCGTGACGGCCGGTGGCGGATCACACGCGGAACCGCCCACGACCGCATCGTGTCCACCGTCGACCCCGAGGCCAGGCACATCCACAAGAACCGAACCCGCCACCAGGACGGGTTCCGCGCCCACGCCGCCTGCGAGCCCGAGACCGGCCTGCTCACCGAAGTCGAGCTCACCGCCGGCAGCGGCGCGGACAACCACGAGGCCGCCGTCGCCCAGGACCTGCTCGCCGACGAGACCGAGGACCTGACCGTCCTCGGCGACACCGCCTATGGCACCGGTGACCTGCGCGAAGTCCTCGAAACAACCGGCCATACCCCGATCGTCAAGCCACCGCCGCAGCGGCCCGCCGTCCCCGGCGGCTTCACCAGTGACGACTTCCACGTCGACACCCGGGCCGCCACCGTCACCTGCCCGGCCGGCCACACCAAGGCCCTCGGCCGCCCCGACGCGGCCGGCGCCCGCACCGCCCAGTTCAAGAAGCTCTGCACCCACTGCCCCCTGCGCGAGCGGTGCACCCGTTCCAAGACCGGCCGCGCCTTCCAGGTCCACGCCCACTACGACCGTTTGAAAGCCGCCCGCGACCAAGCCTCCGCCCCCACCTGGCAGGCCGAATACCGCCGCTGGCGGCCACCGGTCGAACGAGCCATCGCCTGGCTCACCGCCCGGGGCAACCGCCGCGTCCCCTACCGAGGCGTCCTGAAGAACAACACCTGGCTCCACAACCGCGCCGCCGCCCTCAACCTCCGCCGCCTCATCAACCTCGGACTCACCCGCACCGGCCGCACCTGGACCATCGCCTCCGCAACCACATAGCACCGGAGGGGCTGTCCCAGCCGGGACAGCCCCTCCAGCAGCAAGATCTTCATCGGACTTCTAGGCGGGGACGGCATCGAGGGGGACCTCGGCCTCGGCGGCCTGCTTGGCGCGGTCCTTGGCCTCGCGGCGGGCGAGGACCCAGACGCCGACCGGGATCATCGCGGTGAACAGCCACCACTGGATGGCGTAGGCCATGTGCGGGCCGATGTCGGAGTGGTTGGGCTCGGGGATCAGCTGGGGCTGGTCGGCCGGGGCCGGGGTGGTGCCGGTGAGTTCGAGGTAGCCGCCGAGGAGGGGGGCGCCGGTCCGCTGGGCCTGCTCGTCGGTGTTGATCAGGTTGAACTGGCGGTCCGGCAGGCCGGCGCGGTCCTTGATGCCGCTGGCGCCGTACGTCTCCTCGGCGCGCAGGCGGCCGGTGAGGGAGACCTCGCCGTCGGGGGCGGCCGGGACGGGCGGGTACTCGGTGGCCCCGGTGCCGGAGGCGACCCAGCCGCGGTTGACCAGGACGGTGCCCTTGCCGTCGGCGAGCCGGAACGGGGTCACGACGAAGTAGCCGATGGTTCCGCTGGAGTCGGTCCGCTTGCGGACCACGAACTCGTGTGCCGGGTCGTACTGTCCGGTGGCGGTCGCCGCGCGCCAGGTGAGGTCCTTGGGGACCGCGAAGCCGGGGGTCGGCGACAGGGTGTCGAAGGGGACCGGCGCGGTCGTGAGGGCCTGGCCGATCAGCTCGTTCCGGGCCACCCGGGCCTCGTGGCGGTGCAGCTGCCAGAAGCCCAGCTTGATCGTCGCGGGGATCAGCAGCAGCGCGACCAGCATGGTGATCAGCCACTGTCGGGTCAGCAGAAAACGGTACACATGGGAACGGTACGCCGACCTCACAACCGGCTCACGCACCGGGGTGCGGGGCGACCTCGCGCAGCAGTTGGAGGAAGGCGTCCTCGCCGACGACGGGCGTGCCGACGTCGCGGGCCTTGCGGGCCTTGCCGCTCCAGCTGTCCGGTTCGTTGGTGACCAGCAGGCTGGTGAGGCGGCTCACCGAGGTGGCGATGTGCAGTCCGGCCTCGACCGCGCGGTCCTCCAGGACCTCGCGGTCGGTGGCGGTGTCGCCGGTGATGGCCACCCGCATGCCCTGGACGAGCGGCTTGCCGTCCTCCCAGCGCCCCGGGTTGGGGTACGGGCAGGGCGGGCGCTTCTTGGCCTGGCGGTAGGTGGAGCCGGTCCAGGTGCTGCGGCCGGGGGAGGCGGGCTCCTCCTCGCCGAGGTCGGTGACCGCGACGCAGTTCTGCAGCGGCAGCGGCACGCCGCCGTCGCGGGCGAGGTGCAGGCTGGGGCGGAAGGCCTCGGCGAGCACCCGGGCGTCGTCCAGGGCGTTGTGGGCGTGGCGCTGCCGGACGCCGAAGTGGGCGGCGAGCGAGGACAGCTTGCCGTTGGGCAGCGGCAGGCGCAGGTCGCGGGAGAGGACCATGGTGCACAGCCGCTGCTCGACCGGGGCGCGCAGGCCGGCCCGGGAGAACTCGCGGGAGATCATGTTCCAGTCGAAGAGCGCGTTGTGCGCGACCAGCACGCGGTCCCGCAGGCGGGCGGCGAACTCGTCGGCGATCTGCGGGAACGTCGGGGCGGTGGCGAGCAGTTCGGCGGTGAGGCCGTGGATCCAGACCGGGCCCGGGTCCCGTTCGGGGTTGACCAGGGTGTACCAGTGGTCGACGACGTCGCCGTCGGCGTCCAGCTGGTAGACGCCCGCCGAGATGACGCGGTCCGAGCGGCCGAGACCGGTGGTCTCGACGTCGACGACGGCGAAGCCCCCTCCGGGCACGGCGGAGCGCTGCGCGGGGACCGGGGCGGTCCGCGGCACTCCGTGGGTCTCGGGCTGGATCGGTTGCATGGTCCAACAGGATAAGGGGCCCGGCGGGGGGCTCCGGCCGGAATGTGGCGACCGGCGGCCGGAATAGAGTGGCCGGTGGGGGCGTCGTACACCTGGTCGAGATCGTTTCAGCTAAGGAAAAGCGCATGCGTGCCACCGTGATCCACGGCCCCAACGACATCCGGATCGAGGAAGTCCCGGACCCGGTCATCCAGCATCCGACGGACGTGGTGCTCCGGGTGGTGAACGCCTGTATCTGCGGCAGCGACCTGTGGGCCTACCGCGGGGTGGCGCAGCGGGTGGCCGGCCAGCGGATCGGGCACGAGTTCCTCGGCGTGGTCGAGGAGGTCGGTGCCGAGGTGCGCGGCTTCGCCAAGGGCGATCTGGTGGTGGCGCCGTTCGTCTGGTCGGACGGGTCGTGTGACTTCTGTCTCGAAGGCCTCCAGACCTCCTGCCCGCACGGCGGGTTCTGGGGGCAGGTCGGTTCGGACGGCGGCCAGGGCGAGGCGGTGCGGGTGCCGTTCGCGGACGGGACGCTGGTGAAGCTGCCGAAGGAGGCGGCGGGCGACGAGAAGCTGCTGCCCGGGCTGCTGGCGCTGTCCGACGTGATGTCGACCGGGCACCACGCGGCGGTCTCGGCGCGGGTGCGGCCCGGGGCGACGGTCGCCGTGGTCGGCGACGGCGCGGTGGGCCTGTGCGGCGTCCTGGCCGCGCACCGCCTGGGCGCGGGCCGGATCATCGCGCTGGGCCGGCACACGGCCCGGACGGAGCTGGCCCGCCGCTTCGGCGCGACGGACGTGGTGGCGGAGCGCGGCGAGGCCGCGGTCGAGGCCGTGAAGGAGCTGACCGGCGGCCAGGGCGCGCACGCGGTGCTGGAGGCGGTCGGCACCGAGGAGTCGATGCGGACGGCCCTCTCGATCGCCCGGGACGGTGGCGCGGTGGGCTACGTCGGGGTGCCGCACGGCGGCAGTGCGGGCGTCGACATCGGCCAGATGTTCGGCCGGAACGTTTCGCTGAACGGCGGTGTCGCCCCGGCCCGCGCGTACATCCCGGAGCTGCTGCCGGACGTGCTCTCGGGCGCCATCGAGCCGGGCCTGGTCTTCGACCGGACCGTCGACCTGGACGGGGTGCCCGACGGCTACCGCGCGATGGACGACCGTTCGGCGCTGAAGGTGCGCATCGCGTTCTGAGTCACCGGTTCCCGGCGCCGGCCCGTGTCGCCCCCCAGGGGTGCGGCACGGGCCGGTGCCGTGTTCCGGGAGGGGCTGGAGGGACGTGGCGTCACTGGGATGGGCTGCTTTTCGGCCAATCGGATGGTGCGAGGGGGTGAACGCTCGACTGATCGCGGTCAACCCCTTCCGGGGTGGGCAGGACGCTCCTAGCATTGCGCGGCGCCAGACCTGTGACGCCCCTCACGTTCGATCGTTCCCCCCGTGTGACAAATACGCCGAAGGAGTGAGGAGACAGCGTGGATTCGCCGCCGCTCACCACCGCCGCCACGGAAGCCCAACTCATCGACGACAGCGAGGAGTTCCGTACCCTGCGGCGCTCGTTCCGGAGCTTCGCCTTCCCGGTCACCGTCGGCTTCGTGCTCTGGTACCTGCTGTACGTCCTGCTCTCCTGCTACGCCCCGGGGCTGATGCGCACCAAGGTCCTCGGGCACGTCAACGTGGCCCTGGTGCTCGGGCTGCTGCAGTTCGCGACCACCTTCGCCATCGCCGCCTGGTACGCCCGCTACGCGGACCGGCGGATCGACCCGGCCGCCGCGGCGATCCGCGAGGCGCACGGCGCCGTCGTCCACGCCCCCCGGGAGTCCGCCGAATGAGCCTGCTCGCCAGCTCCGCCACCGAGCACCGCGGCCTGACCATGACCCTGTTCGGCGTCTTCGTCCTGGCCACCCTCGGCATCACCGTCTGGGCCGGCCGGCAGACCCGCAGCGCCTCCGACTTCTACGCGGGCGGCCGCGGCTTCACCGGCTTCCAGAACGGCCTGGCCATCTCCGGGGACTACATGTCCGCCGCCTCCTTCCTCGGCATCGCCGGAACCATCGCGCTGGCCGGCTACGACGGCTTCCTCTACTCGATCGGCTTCCTGGTCGCCTGGCTCGTCGCGCTGCTGCTGATCGCCGAACCGCTGCGCAACTCCGGCCGGTTCACGATGGCGGACGTGCTCGCGTTCCGGATGCGCCAGCGCCCGGTGCGCACCGCGGCGGGCGTCTCCACCATCGTGGTGTCGATCTTCTACCTGCTCGCCCAGATGGTCGGGGCCGGCACCCTGGTGGCCCTGCTGCTCGGGGCCGAGGGGAACGCCGCCAAGCGCTGGACCATCGTCGGGGTCGGCGCGCTGATGATCGTCTACGTGGTGATAGGAGGGATGAAGGGCACCACCTGGGTGCAGATCGTCAAGGCGGTGCTGCTGATCGCCGGCGCCGCGCTGATGACCGTCCTGGTGCTGGCCAAGTACCACTTCAACCCCTCCGAACTGCTCGGCGCGGCGGCGAGCGCCAGCGGCAAGGGCGAGGCCTTCCTCCAACCCGGGCAGAAGTACGGCAGCGGCACCGCCAAGCTCGACTTCATCAGCCTCGGCATCGCGCTGGTGCTCGGCACCGCCGGCCTGCCGCACATCCTGGTCCGCTTCTACACCGTGCCCACCGCCAAGGCGGCCCGGAAGTCGGTGCTCTGGGCGATCGGCATCATCGGCGTCTTCTACCTGATGACCCTGGCGCTCGGCTTCGGCGCGGCCGCGCTGGTCGGCTCCAAGGCGATCAAGGGGGCGAACGCGGCGGGCAACACCGCGGCCCCGCAGCTGGCCGAGGCGCTCGGCGGGGGCGCCGGGAGCACGGGCGGGGCGATCCTGCTCGCGGTGATCTCGGCGGTCGCCTTCGCCACCATCCTGGCCGTGGTCGCCGGGCTCACGCTGGCCTCCTCGGCCTCCTTCGCCCACGACCTCTACGCCAACGTGATCCGGCGGGGCAAGGCGAGCGAGAAGGAGGAGGTGCTGTCGGCGAAGTGGGCCGCGGTCGCGATCGGGGCGGTGGCGATCGTGCTCAGCCTCTTCGCGGACAAGCTCAACACCGCGGCGCTGGTCGCCCTGGCCTTCGCCGTCGCCGCCTCGGCGAACCTGCCCACCCTGCTCTACTCGCTGTTCTGGAAGCGCTTCACCACCGTCGGCGCGGTCAGCTCGGTCTACGCCGGACTGATCTCCTCGGTGACACTGGTGGTCTTCTCCCCGGTGGTCTCGGGCGCGAAGACCTCGCTCTTCCCGCACTCCGACTTCCACTGGTTCCCGTTGGAGAACCCCGGCCTGGTCTCCATCCCGGTCGGCTTCCTGGCCGGCTGGCTCGGCACGCTGCTGTCCACGGAACGGCCCGACCCGGCGAAGTACGCTGAACTCGAGGTCCGCTCGTTGACCGGGCTGGGCGCCCATTGATCGTCCCGCGATGACTATGCTGGCCCGGCCCGCCGTGACGGTGGCCGGGCCGGCCGCATCTCGGGGAAGGACGCACGTGCTGCTCGACACCTTCGGACGCCAGGCCGTCGACCTGCGGGTCTCCCTCACGGACCGCTGCAACCTGCGCTGCACCTACTGCATGCCGGAAGAGGGCCTGCAGTGGCTGGCCAAGCCGGACCTGCTGACCGACGAGGAGATCGTCCGGCTGGTCACCGTGGCCGTGCGCGACCTGGGCGTGCGCGAGGTGCGCTTCACCGGCGGTGAACCGCTGCTGCGCCCCGGGCTGGTCGCCGTCGTCGCCGCCTGCTCGGAACTGGAACCGCGCCCGGAGCTCTCGCTGACCACCAACGGCATCGGCCTGGCCCGCACCGCGACGGCGCTGCGCGAGGCCGGTCTGGACCGGGTCAACGTCTCGCTGGACACCCTCGACCCCGAGGTGTTCCACACCCTCACCCGCCGCCACCGCCACCAGGACGTCCTGGACGGGCTGGCCGCCGCCGAGGCCGCCGGACTGGCGCCGGTGAAGCTGAACGCGGTGCTGATGCGCGGGGTCAACGAGCACGAGGCGGCCGACCTGCTGGCCTGGTGCCTGGAGCGGGGCTACGAGCTGCGCTTCATCGAGCAGATGCCGCTGGACGCCCAGCACGGCTGGGACCGCGCGTCGATGGTCACCGCGACGGAGATCCTGGAACTGCTGCGGGCCCGCTTCACGCTCACCCCGGAGCCGTCCGGGCGCCGGGGCGCGGCACCCGCCGAGCGCTGGCTGGTGGACGGCGGCCCGGGCCGGGTGGGCGTGATCGCCTCCGTCACCCGGCCGTTCTGCCGGGCCTGCGACCGCACCCGGCTGACCGCCGACGGCCAGGTGCGCAACTGCCTGTTCGCGACCGGGGAGACCGACCTGCGCACCGCGCTGCGCTCGGGCGCGGACGACGCCGAACTGGCCGCGCTGTGGCGGGCGGCGATGTGGGGCAAGAAGGCGGGCGCCGGGATCGACGACCCGGAGTTCCTCCAGCCCGACCGGCCGATGTCCGCGATCGGCGGTTAGGACGCGTCCTGGGCCGGCCTGCCGGAGGCCTCGGAGCCTTCGGAGTCCTCGGGGGTCCAGTCGGCGAAGGCGACGACCTCCTTGAGGAAGCCGCGCACCCCGAGGAACTGGGACAGGTGCTCGCGGTGCTCGTCGCAGGCGACCCAGGTCTTGCGGCGGTCCGGGGTGTGCAGCTTGGGGTTGTTCCACACCAGTACCCAGCCGGCGTCCGTCCGGCAGCCCTTGGCGGAGCAGATCGGGGTCTGCGGGGTGTCCATCGGGGCCGTCCTCAACGATGTGGCGGGTGACGTCTGCACCGCCAGTCTGTCACGCCCGCGCGGCCCGGCCGGATCCGGACATGGCGACGCCGGGCAGCCACGGGGGGAGCCGCCCGGCGTCGGTCCGTCGCTCCGACGGGGGATGCGGAGCGCGTACGCAGTATGTCACGCCAAGACCCTCGGTTGGGGAGGTCTTGCATGATTAATCTGAGCTTCTTTTGAGCTTTCGCTGAGCCGGACCGGGCCGAAGTGGCATGAAACGGATGGTCAGTTCACGTCCTGTGAAGGATCGGTGGGAACGGCCTTTGCCTCTCCTGTACCGGCCTTCGCATCCGCCCCACCCCTCCCGCCCGTCCCACCGGGGCCGAGCATCAGCGGGGTGTCGAGCGGGATGTCGAAGGTGCTCGGCAGTCCGGGCGCCCGCTCCCGTCCCGCGTTGGCGATCAGCACCGCGAAGTACGGCAGCAGGACGGCGCCCGCCAGCGCGACGAACGCCAGCACCCGCTGGACGTCCCACAGCACCACGGCGAGCAGCACGCAGGCCGTCCGGACCAGCATCGAGACGACGTAGCGGCGCTGACGCCCCCGGACGTCCTCGGTGAGACTGCTGCGCGCCCCCGTGATCCGGAAGACGTGCCCGCCGTCGGCGCTCTTGCCCATGTGTCCTACCGCCCTCGTCGCGCACCCGCGCGCCTGGCCGCGCGGCCTCCTCACGGTACGCCCGGGCGCGGGCGGCGACGAGACCGGGTGCGGCGGACCCACCCGACCGGGTGTGCGAAGGGCCTGTCCGGCGGAGCGGACAGGCCCTTCGGTGGTCCCGGTACTGCGGAGGGTGCTACGTGGCGGTACCGGTGCGGTGCCGCCGGGGGCGCTACGAACGCCGGGAGAGGTACTGCGGGGGCACGGCGGCGGTGAGCCAGACGCCGTTCTCGCTGAGCCGGAACTCGTGGCCGGCCGCCGTCATCGCCGCCGCGTGCACGGTCAGCACCACCGGCCGGCCGTGCCTTGCGCCGACCCCGGTCGCCGTCTCGGTGTCCGCCGAGAGGTGGACGTCCTGGCGGGCCATCGGGCGCAGGCCCTCGCGGAAGATCGCCGCCAGGTGCCGGTCGGCGGTGCCGTGGTACAGCACGGGCGGCGGCGTGGCGGCGGCCAGGCCGAGGTCGACCGCCACCGTGTGGCCCTGGTTGGCGCGGATCGAGAGGCCGTCCGCCGAGTAGCCGAAGCGGCGCTTGTTGTTCGTCGCCACGACGTGGTCCAGCTCGGCCCGGGTGAGCGGCCGGCCCCGGGCGGCGAGCGCCGACAGCAGCTCGTCCACCCGGACCCAGCCGGCCCCGTCCAGCGTGACCCCCACCAGCCCGGGCTCGTGCCGAAGGATGCGTGACAGCATCTTGCTCGACCTGACCAGGCGCTTCTCGTCCATCATGTCTCTCGTATCCCCCGTTGGTCAGCGGCTAAGAGGCCTGGCTGACCGAACTCATGTTGAAGTCCGTGACACGCACGGGTGGCATCGCGGTGCGGGTGACGTTGTCGCTCCACTCGCGGGGCAGGCAGCGTTCGGTGCGGCCCACCTCGGTGATCCTGTTCAGCATGTCCACCGGGGACTCGTTGAACCGGAAGTTGTTGACCTCGCCGACGACCTCGCCGTTCTCCACCAGGTAGACGCCGTCCCGGGTGAGCCCGGTGAGCAGCAGCGTCGCCGGGTCGACCTCGCGGATGTACCAGAGGCAGGTGAGCAGCAGGCCGCGCTCGGTGCGGGCGATCATCTCCTCCAGGGTCGGCGCCGACTCCTGGTCGGCCGTCTCCAGGACGAGGTTGTCGATCGCCGGGCGCAGCGGCAGACCGGTGAGGGCGGCCGCGTGGCGGGTGGTGATCAGGTCGTTCAGCACGCCCTCGCGGATCCACTCGGTGGCGGCGATCGGCTGGCCGTTGTCGAAGACCGAGTAGTCCCCGCCGCTGGAGTGGGCGAGCACGAACGGTGCGGCCTCCAGGCCGGGCTCGCGCGGGTCGGAGCGCAGCGTCAGCGGCAGGCCGCTGAGCTTGTCGCCGAGCCGGGTGCCGTCCGCCCGGGGCCCGTCGCCGCGCTCGCCCTCGTTCTCGTCCGAGGCGCTCTGCGCCGCCGCCTGCGGAGGCTTGGAGAAGACCGTCCGGCCCTCCTGGGCGTCCCGGCCGTTGGAGGACCAGTTGAGGACGGTCAGCAGGTCGGCGACGGCCGAGGGAGGCAGCAGCGTCTCGTACCGCCCGGCGGGCAGCTCGATCTTGCGGGCGCCCCAGCCGAGCCGCCTGGTCAGCTCGGTGTGCAGGGCGGTGACGTCGATGTCGGTGAAGTCCCGGGTGGACGCGCCCACCCAGGCCGAGCTCGACAGGTCGGCGGTCTTGGCGTTGATCTCGACCATGCCGGTGGGCTGGTCGTGGCGCAGCCGCAGGCCGGTGGAGCTGCCCAGGTAGCTGGAGGTCATCTCGTGCCGGGCGAAGCCGTACAGCAGCTCGCCCCGGGCGGCGGCGCGGGCGAAGGCCTCGCCGAGGGCCGGGCCGAAGGCGTCGAACACCTCGATGGAGGTCAGCGCGGGTGGCTCGGTGAAGTCGGGGGAGGAGGGCCGGCCGGCGACCAGCGGCTGGGCGTCCTCGGCCGGTCCGGCGGCGCGGGCGGCCTCCTCGGCGGCCCGGACGAGGCCCTCCACCTCCTCGGCGGTGACGGCCTCGCGGGAGACCACGCCGGAGGCGGTGCCCTCGGCGCCGGCCACGGTGGCGATCACGGTGAGGCGGCGGCTGCGGGTGACGCCGTTGGTGGTCAGCGTGCCTCCCGGCTTGTTCCCGGGGGCGGCCCAGCGCAGGTTGGCGGTGGACTCCTCGTCGGCGATCACCACGCAGCCGTCGGCGCGGGAGAGGCCGAGCGCCAGCTCGACGAGTTCGTGGGGGTGCTTCGCGGTCATCAGCGACCCGCCTCCTGCTGGGTGTTGAGCACGTTGACGTCGCGGAACAGCGCCGAGGGGCAGCCGTGGCTGACCGCCGCGGTCTGCCCGGGCTGCGCCTTGCCGCAGTTGAAGGCGCCGCCGAGGACGTAGGTCTGCGGGCCGCCGACCGCCGCCATCGAGCCCCAGAAGTCGGTGGTGGTGGCCTGGTAGGCGAAGTCCTTGACCTGGCCCGCGAGTTCGCCGTCCTTGATGGCGTAGGCGCGCTGCCCGGTGAACTGGAAGTTGTACCTCTGCTGATCGATGGACCACGAACGGTCGCCCACGATGTAGAGGCCGTTCTCGACCTGGGCGAACAGGCCCTCGGTGTCCGGGCCGTCGGCGGCCGGCTGGAGCGAGACGTTGGCCATCCGCTGCACCGGGACGTGCGCGGGGGAGTCCGCGAAGGCGCAGCCGTTGGAGCGCTCGAAGCCCGTCAACCCGGCGATGCCCCGGTCGAGTTGGTAGCCGACCAGGACGCCGTCCCGGATCAGGTCCCAGGACTGGGTGGCCACCCCCTCGTCGTCGTAGCCGATGGTGGACAGGCCGTGCTCGGCGGTGCGGTCGCCGGTGACGTGCATCAGCTCGGAGCCGTACTTCAGGGAGCCGAGCCGGTCGAAGGTGGCGAAGGAGGTGCCGGCGTAGGCCGCCTCGTAGCCGAGCGCGCGGTCCAGCTCGGTGGCGTGGCCGATCGACTCGTGGATGGTCAGCCAGAGGTTGGTCGGGTCGACGACCAGGTCGTAGCGGCCCGCCTCGACGCTCGGGGCCCGCATCTTCTCGGCCAGCAGGACGGGCAGTTCGGCGAGTTCGGCGTCCCAGTCCCAGCCGGTGCCGGTCACGTACTCGTAGCCGCGGCCGACCGGCGGGGCCAGCGTCATCATCGAGTCGAAGGCGCCGGTGCGCTCGTCGACCGAGGTGGCCTCCAGGTCGGAGTAGACCCGGATCCGCTGCTGGGTCGTCACCGTGCCGGCGGTGTCCGCGTAGAACTTGTTCTCCTGGACGGTCCGCAGGGCCGCCCGGACGTGCGAGACGCCGTCGGCGGCCAGCAGCCGGGAGCTGCGCTCGGCGAGCAGCGCGGTCTTCTCGGCGTCCGGCACCTCGAAGGGGTTGACCTCGTACGCGGAGACCCAGGTGACGTCCCGGTACACCGGCTCGTCGGCCAGCTCGACCCTCGCGGTGGAGCCGGCCGCCCGGCTGATCCCGGCGGAGAGCCGGGCCACCGCCACGGCCTGCTCGGCGACCCCGGCCGCCGCTTCGGGGGTGAGGTCGACACCGGCGGCGAAGCCCCAGGCGCCGTCCAGCAGCACCCGGACGGCGAAGCCGAGCTGCACGCTGTCGGAGGTGCCGGCCGGACGCGCGTCGCGCAGCCGCCAGGAGGCGCTGCGGATCCGCTCCAGGCGGAAGTCGGCGTGGCTCGCGCCGAGCGCGCGGGCCCGGGCGAGGGCGGCGTCGGCGAGGGGCCGCAGCGGCAGGGCGAGGAACAGCGGGTCGACGGCGCGTCCGTGCGGCGCGCCGGAGCGATCGGCCGGAGGGATCGGGGGCAATCGGGCTCCCAGGTCGCGGAGGGTGGCGGTGCGGGGCCAACAGGGGCGCCCGCACCGCATCATTTCCCGTCCACCGGGTTTCCGGCCAGCGCATTTCGACCGGTGCGCCGTGGTTTCGGCCAGTGCGGTCCGGCCCGCCGGCGCCCGCGCCCCGGTGGTCCGGCGGCGGCCGTCAGCCGACGGCCTCCCACCAGCCGTCCAGCTCCGGCGGGTTGTCGACGTCGACCCGCTCGCCGGGGCGCGGCACGGCCAGCGGGACGGCCTGCTCCTTGGCGGCCTTCACCAGTCGCTCGACGGGTTCGGCCCACGGGTGCAGGCCCAGGTTGAAGGTGCACCAGTGGACGGGCACCAGCAGACCGGCGGTCAGGTCCCGGTGGGCGAGGACGGCGTCCTCGGGGGTCATGTGGATGTCCGCCCAGGCGGCGTCGTAGGCGCCGATCTGGACCAGCGCGGCGTCGAACGGGCCGTGCTGCGCGCCGATCCGGGCGTAGCCCTCGAAGTAGCCGGAGTCGCCGGTGTAGAAGACCTTGCGGTTCGGGCCGGCGACCACCCAGGAGCCCCAGAGGGTGGTGTTGCGGGTCAGGCCGCGGCCGGAGAAGTGGTGCGCGGCGGTCAGGGTGAGCACCAGGTCGCCCAGGTTGCAGGTCTCGTCCCAGTCCAGCTCGATGATCCGGTGCTCGGGGACGCCCCAGCGGCGCAGGTGGGCGCCGATGCCGAGCGGCACCGCGAAGGGCGCGGACTGGCTGCGCACCAGGCGCTTGACCGTCGCCATGTCGAGGTGGTCGTAGTGGTCGTGCGAGATCAGCACCGCGTCGACCTGCGGCAGTTCCTCCAGCCCGACCGGCACCGGGTGCAGCCGCTTGGGGCCGATGTGCGCGGCGGGGGAGCAGCGGTCGCTCCAGACCGGGTCGAGCAGCACCCGGAAGCCCTCGAGCTCCACCAGCGTGGAGGCGTGCCCGTACCAGGTGACCTCCACGCCCTCGGCGGCCGGCCCGGGCGGGGCCGCGGGGCGGACGGTCGGCACCGGATGGGCGGGGACGCGGCCGGCCCGCTCGAACAGCATCCGGCGGGCGGTGGCGCCGTCGAAGCCGGGGGCGTCGGTGGCGCGGGCGAGCGAGGAGGGCGCGTTGTGGAAGACGCCGTCGCGGTACTGCGGGGAGTTGCGCACCCGCTCCTCGCGCTCGCCGTCCGGCCGCCGCCCGAACGCCGCCGGCAGGTCGCGCAGCGACCACGCGGCCGCGCCCAGGCCGGCCGCCAGGGCGGTGAGGGCCAGCAGTCGTCCGCGTCGGTGGGTGCTCCGGGGCCGTGCCTTGGTCATCCGCTCTGCCTTCGTCGCTCGCCGGGATCGTCGGGGATCGGTACGGCCGGTCCCGGGCCGGCCCGCACCACGGGGGCAACGGGTGCGCCCGCCCGTGTTGTTCCCGTACAGTCGCCCCGATCCGGGCGGCGCCCGGGCCTGGGAGATGTCCGCCGCCGCCGCGGCCGGGACGGGTACGGATTGTCGGATTGCGACAGATCCGCCGGGGAGGCGCTGTGGGAGCCCGATGCGCCGCCGCCGCCGACCGCCCGATAGCGTCACACTGCGTACGCATTCCGACGTACGTGCTCACACACGGAGAGAGGTGGATCGTTGAGCCGCTCGGTTCTCGTCACCGGAGGAAACCGGGGCATCGGCCTCGCGATCGCCCAGGCCTTCGCCGAAGCGGGCGACAAGGTGGCCATCACCAGCCGCTCGGGCGAGGTGCCCGAGGCGCTGGCCAAGTACGACGTCCTCGCGGTCCGCTGCGACATCACGGACGCCGGGCAGGTCGACGCCGCCTTCACCGAGATCGAGCAGAAGCACGGCGCGGTCGAGGTGCTGGTCGCCAACGCGGGCATCACCAACGACACCCTGCTGCTGCGCATGTCGGAGGAGGACTTCACCTCCGTCCTGGACACCAACCTGACCGGCGCCTTCCGGGTGGTCAAGCGCGCGTCCAAGCTGATGATGCGCGCCCGCAAGGGCCGCGTCGTGCTGATCTCGTCCGTGGTGGGCCTGACCGGCTCCCCGGGCCAGGCCAACTACGCCGCCTCCAAGGCCGGCCTGGTCGGCTTCGCCCGGTCGCTGGCGCGCGAGCTCGGCCCGCGCAACATCACCGTCAACGTGGTCGCCCCCGGCTTCGTCGACACCGACATGACCGCCGTGCTCAGTGACGAGCGCCGCGCGGAGATCGTCTCGGGCGTGCCGCTGGGCCGCTACGCGGCGCCCGCCGAGGTCGCGGCCACCGTGCGGTTCCTCGGGTCGGACGAGGCCGCGTACATCACTGGAGCCGTCATTCCCGTCGACGGCGGATTGGGCATGGGTCACTGATCATGAGCGGAATCCTCGAAGGCAAGCGGATCCTGATCACCGGTGTGCTGATGGAGTCCTCCATCGCCTTCCACACCGCCAGGCTGGCGCAGGAGCAGGGCGCGGAGATCATCCTCACCGCCTTCCCGCGCCCCAGCCTGACCGAGCGGATCGCCAAGAAGCTGCCGCACCCGGTCAAGGTGCTGGAGCTGGACGTCTCCAACCCGGAGCAGCTGGCCGGCATCGCCGACCAGGTCCGCGAGCACCTGCCGACCCTGGACGGCATCGTCCACTCGATCGGCTTCGCCCCGCAGGACGCGCTGGGCGGCAGCTTCCTGGACACCCCGTGGGAGTCCGTGGCCACCGCGATGCACGTCTCGGCGTACTCGCTGAAGTCGCTGACCACGGCGCTGCTGCCGCTGATGCAGGACGGCGGCTCGGTGGTCGGCCTGACCTTCGACGCGCAGTTCGCCTGGCCGCAGTACGACTGGATGGGCCCGGCCAAGGCCGCCCTGGAGTCGACCAACCGCTACCTTGCGCGCTACCTGGGCGACCGCGACATCCGCTGCAACCTGATCTCGGCCGGTCCGATCGGCTCGATGGCCGCCAAGTCCATCCCGGGCTTCGGCGACCTGGCCGACACCTGGAACCACCGCTCCCCGCTGAAGTGGGACCTGAGCGACCCGGAGCCGGCCGGGCGCGGCATCGTCGCGCTGCTGTCGGACTGGTTCCCGAAGACCACCGGCGAGATCATCCACGTGGACGGCGGCCTGCACGCCATCGGCGCCTGACGCTCCGCCCGTACGCCGCTGCCCGGCACCCTCCCGAGGGGGTGCCGGGCAGCGGCGTTCCGTCGTCCGGGGGCGGGGCCGCTCAGGCCTCGGCGGTGGCGCAGGAGACGTTCACCCGGCCGGCCTCCAGGGCGGCGAGCTCGGGCTCGCCGGCCCGGATCGCCTCCAGGATGGCGTGGTGGCCGATGTAGCGTTCGGCGACCAGCTCGGGGCCGACGTCGTGCCGCAGGAGCTCCCGGGTGGCCTCGCCGAGGTCGGCGTAGACGGCGAGCAGGACGTCGTTGTGGGCGGCGGCCACGACGGCCTGGTGGAACGCGGCGTCGGCCTGGACGAAGTCCTCGGCGCCGCCGGAGTGCCAGGCGGCCTCGCGCCGGGCCAGGGCGCCGTCCAGCAGCTCCAGGTCGCGCGGGGTGCGGCGGCGGGCGGCGAGGGCCGCCGCGGAGGTCTCCAGGGCCGCCCGCAGCTCGGCGACCTGTCCCTGGTCGGCGTCGGCGAAGCGGCGGTGCATCACCCCGGCCAGCTCGCTGGTGGCCAGGACGTAGGTGCCGGAGCCCTGTCTGATGTCGAGCAGTCCGTTGTGGGCGAGGGCGCGGACGGCCTCGCGGACGGTGTTGCGGGCGACGCCGAGCTGCTCGACCAGGGCGGCCTCGGTCGGGATGCGCGAGCCGACCGGCCACTCCCCGGAGGTGATCTGGGCGCGCAGCTGTGCGATCACCTGGTCGGACAGCGGGGTGCGCCTCGGGGAGGTCAGCGCCACGGGGGACTCCTTGACGGCTACGGCTCGGGTGGGGCCTGGGTGGGAGGTGGCCGGTGGATGAACGGTCGGCACGGGTCGGCACATCATGCCAATTCCGAGGTGCATCAATTCATCCCATCATTCTATGATGCTCCACATGCCCGCAGCAGACACCACCACTTCCGACCGGACCGAGAGCCGGACGCCGACCGCCGAGCGGCCCGCCGCCGCCGGCCCGGCCACGTACCTGGGCTGGCTGTTCGCCATCGCGATCGCCGCCGCCGCCCTCAACCTGCGCCCCGTGGTCACCAGCCTCGGACCGCTGCTCGACCAGGTCCGCGAGGGCCTCGGGATGAACCCGACGCTCGCCGGGCTGCTCACCGCCGTCCCGACCCTGTGCTTCGCGCTGTTCGGCTTCGCCGCACCGGCCGCGGCCCGCCGGATCGGCCCGATCGCGGTGATCACGGCGGGGATGGGCGCGATCACGGCCGGCGTGCTGGCCCGCTCCTTCGCCGGCGGCACGGTGGTGTTCCTGCTGTTCACCGCGCTCGCCCTGGCCGGCGTGGCGGTCTCCAACGTGCTGCTGCCGGTGGTGATCAAGCGGTACTTCCCGGAGAAGGTCGGTCCGATGATCGGCCTGTACTCCATGGCGCTGTCGGCCGGCACCGCGCTGGCCGCCCTCGTCAGCGTGCCGCTGACCAGCTCGCTCGGCGGCAACTGGCGCCACGGCCTGGGCAGCTGGGCCGCCCTGGGCGCGATCGCCCTGGTGCTCTGGCTGCCGCTGCTGATCGCCAAGCGCGAGCGCGGCGAGCGGGCCGGCGGCGCCGCCGCCCCCGCCAAGCTGCCGATCACCCGCAGCCGCACCGCCTGGGCGATGGCCGGGTTCTTCGGCCTCCAGGCCACCGGCGCGTACGTGGTGATGGGCTGGCTGCCGAAGATCTTCCAGGACTCGGGCATCGACAAGGGCACCTCCGGGGTGCTGCTCGCCGTCACCATGGTGATCGGCGTGCCGGTCTCCTTCGTGCTGCCCAACCTGGCCGCCCGCCGCGGCGACCAGCGGCTGTACGTGGTCGTGCTGGCCGCCTGCGGCATCGCCGGGTACGCCGGCCTGGCGTTCGCCCCCGCCGGGGCGCCGTGGGTCTGGGCGATCCTGGTGGGCCTGTCCAACTGCGCCTTCCCGCTGGTGCTGACCATGATCGGGCTGCGCGCCCGGACGGCCGGCGGGGTGGCCCAGCTGTCCGTCTTCGCCCAGGGCGTCGGCTACCTGATCGCCGTCCCCGGCCCGATCCTGATCGGCCGGATCTACGACGTCACCGGCGAGTGGTACTGGCCGCTGGGCTTCCTGGCGCTGCTGCTGGTGCCGCAGATGCTGTTCGGCCTGCGCGCGGCGCGGGCCCGGTACATCGAGGACGAGGCGACGCACCCGGCGGTGCCGGCCGGGGCCTGACCCGGCCGCGGGCCGAGGTCCGCGCCCGGCCGGGAAGGTCAAGGCCGGGCCAAGGGGGCGGGGTCAGCCGACGGCGGGCGTGTTCGGGGTGGGAGAATCCCGGACATGCCCGTTCTCGATCCCAACCCCACCGACGGCCGCAAGCAGCTCGGCCGCATCGCCCTCGCCTTCGCCGCCATCGCGGTGCTGGTGTCGATCATCGCCACCGTCGCCGCCAACCTCGGCTGACCGGCGTCCCCGCGCCGGGCGACGCCCGGCGCACCGGCGCGCCGTGCCACCGGGAGCGGCGGCACCCGGGGGTGTCGCGCCGCCGGGCCGCTTTTCTGCCAAGCTTGCTGGGTATGAGCGCCGACACGCCCCGCAGGATCATCGTTCTCCGCCATGCCAAGGCCGACTGGCCGAACGGCGTGGACGACCACGACCGGCCGCTGGCCGACCGGGGCCGTCACCAGGCCCCGGACGCCGGCCGCTGGCTGGTGGACTCCGGCATCAGCCCCGACTACGTGGTCTGCTCCACCGCGCTGCGCACCCGCGAGACCTGGAAGCTGGCGGTGCACGAGCTCCCGCAGCGGCCGCACCGGACGGTGTACGAGGAGCGGGTCTACGAGGCCAGCCCCGGAGAGATCATCGCCGTCCTCCAGGAGACCCCGGAGGAGTACTCGGACGTGGTGCTGGTCGGCCACAACCCGGGTGTGCTGGGCCTGACCCAGGTGCTGGCCGGGGATGCGGGGGACCGGGACGCGCTGGAGCGGCTGCGGCTCGGGGGCTTCCCGACGGCGGCGATCGCGGTGCTCAGCTTCAGCGGCTCCTGGAAGGGCGTCGAGCCGGGCGTGGCCGAGCTGGTCTCGTACTACACGCCGCAGGACTGACCTCCGGAACGTACATGAGGGGCGCGCGGATTGGATCCGCGCGCCCCTCTGGTGCGTCTCCCGCCCGGTCGGGGTGCTCCCGGCCGGGCGGACGTGCCCACCCGGTCGGGGTGTGCCTACTCGGTCGGGGTGCCGTGCAGCGCGTCGGCCGCCTCGACCTCCTCGCGGGTGATGCCCAGCAGGTACAGCACGGTGTCCAGGAACGGCACGTTCACCGCGGTGTCGGCGGCCTCCCGCACCACCGGCTTGGCGTTGAACGCCACCCCGAGGCCGGCCGCGTTCAGCATGTCCAGGTCGTTGGCGCCGTCGCCGATCGCCACCGTCTGCTCCAGCGGCACCTTCGCCCGCTCGGCGAAGCGGGCCAGCCAGCGGGCCTTGCCCGCCCGGTCCACGATCTCGCCGACCACCCGGCCGGTGAACCTGCCGTCCACCACCTCCAGGGTGTTCGCGGCCGCGAAGTCCAGCCCCAGCTGCTCCACCAGGTGGTCGGTGACCTGGGTGAAGCCGCCGGACACCACCGCGACCTGGTAGCCCAGGCGCTGGAGCGTACGGATCAGGGTGCGCGCGCCCGGCGTGAAACGGACCTCGGCGCGGACCTTCTCCGTCACCGAGGCGTCCAGCCCGGCCAGCAGCGCCACCCGGGCCCGCAGCGACTCGGCGAAGTCCAGCTCGCCGCGCATCGCCGCCGCCGTCACCGCGGCGACCTCCTCCTCGCAGCCCGCGTGGGCGGCGAACAGCTCGATCACCTCGTCCTGGATGAGCGTGGAGTCGACGTCCATGACCACCAGGCGCTTGGCCCGGCGCTCCAGCCCGGCGGCGACCACCGCGACGTCCACCCGCTGGGTGGCCGCCTCCTGGGCCAGCGCGGCCCGCAGCTCGTCGGTGGCCACACCGGAGACGGCCAGCTCGACCGCCGTCACCGGGTACTTCGCGAGCCGGAAGACACGGTCGATGTTGCCGCCCGAGGCGGTGATCCGGGAGGTGAGCGCGGAGACGGCGGCGGCGGTCAGCGGGTTGCCGAGCACCGTGACGTGCGAACGGCCCTCGCGGCGCGGCCGGTTGTCGCCGATGCCGGAGAGGATCTCGGCCTGGAGCTTCTGCTCGTCGGCCCAGCGGTGGACGGTGGCCCGCAGCCCGCCCTCGTCGCCGGGCGCGGGGGGCGGGGTGACCAGGGCGCACAGCGTGATGCGCCCACGGGTGACGACCTGCTCGATGTCGATCACGTCGACGCCGAAGCCGGCCAGCGTCGCGAAGAGGCCGGCGGTGATGCCGGGACGGTCCTTGCCGAACACCTTGACGAGCAGGGTGCGCTCGTCCGCGGTCCGGTGCTGGGCGGCGGGGAGGGGCTCAGCGGCCAGGGGCGATGCGTTCATGGTGCCTCCCACGCTACCGGGCGTCCGGGGGCCCAGGAGCACCCGTCCCACCTCGCGGGACGCCGCTGGTCCGGGCTCGGTAGCAGCCTGGTCACAGTCACCAGGGCTGACTTTCACCGGCGGTCGGCGGGCTGGAATGATTCCCCCCGTCAGTCGCAGGAACATCGCAGCCCCGGCGGGGGCGACAATTCGGGGGAACCGAGAGAGCGGGGCAGGCGAGCAGTGCCGCAACTCGTCATCGAGATCAACGGACAGCAGCGGACTCTGGAGCCCGGGCGGTCCTACACCATCGGGCGCAACCCGCAGTCGGACTTCACGTTCGACGACGCCAGGGTCTCCTGGCAGCACGGGACCATGAGCTTCAACGGCAGCGGTTGGCAGCTGGACGACCACGGCAGCACCAACGGAACGTACGTGGCCGGGGCCCGCACCCTGCAGGCCCAGCTGTTCCCGGGCGCCGTGGTCAACCTGGGCAACCCGGAGAACGGGCCCCGGCTCGGCTTCTCCGCGCCCGCCCACGCCGCTGCCCCGCAGGCCACCCCGATGCACGAGGCCGCCACCAGCCGCGGCCCCGTGCCCACGCCCCAGCAGCCCGCCCCGCAGCAGGGCTGGCCGCAGCACGACCCCTACCAGCAGCCGCCGCAGCAGCAGGCCTGGCAGGGGCAGCCGCAGGACCGGCAGCCCCTTCCGCAGCAGCAGTACGCGCCGCCGCAGGACCGGCCGGCCCCGCAGCAGCAGCCCCAGCACGGCGGCTTCCCGCAGCAGCAGGGCTTCCCGGCGCCGCCGCAGGACGGCGGGCCGCAGCCGACCATCATCCGCAACCTGACGTCGGCGATGCGCACCGTCCGGATCGGCCGTGCGCTCGACAACGACATCGTGGTGTCCGACCTCCAGGTCTCCCGCCACCACGCCGAGCTGCGCCAGCTCCCGGACGGCCGCTACGAGATCGTCGACCTCGGCAGCCACAACGGCATCTACCTCAACGGCCAGCGGGTGCAGCGTCAGTTGATGGGCCCGCAGGACCGGCTGACCGTCGGCCACTCCGGCTTCGTCCTGGTCGGCGACCAGCTGCAGGAGTTCGTCGACACCGGCGCGGTCTCCTTCTCCGCCCGCCACCTGACCGTCGAGGTCGAGCACAAGGGCGCCAAGAAGATCCTCCTCGACGACGTCAGCTTCGGCGTCCCGGAGAAGTCGCTGGTCGCGGTCATCGGCCCGTCCGGCTCCGGCAAGTCCACCCTGCTGCGCGCCCTCACCGGCTACCGCCCCGCCGACCGCGGCGAGGTGCTGTACGACGGGCGCAACCTGTACAAGCAGTTCGCCGAGCTCCGCTCGCGCATCGGCCTGGTGCCGCAGTCCGAGATCCTGCACCGCGAGCTCACCGTCCGCAAGGGCCTCAAGTACGCGGCCCGGCTGCGCTTCCCCGGCGACACCGAGGCCCGCGAGCGCGAGGCCCGGATCGACGAGGTGCTGTACGAGCTGCGCCTCGACAAGCGCGCCGACAACAAGATCACCGCGCTCTCCGGCGGCCAGCAGAAGCGCGTCTCGGTCGCCCTGGAGCTGCTCACCAAGCCCTCGCTGATCTTCCTGGACGAGCCCACCTCGGGCCTCGACCCGGGCATGGACCGCGAGGTCATGCAGATGCTGCGCGGCCTCGCCGACGACGGCCGCACCATCCTGGTCGTCACCCACTCGGTGGCCGAACTCGCGCTCTGCGACAGGCTGCTGGTGATGGCGCCGGGCGGCGCGGTGGCCTACTTCGGCCCGCCGGACGAGGCGCTGCACTTCTTCGGGTACGAGACCTGGGCGGACGTCTTCCAGGCCTTCGAGAACTACCCGGACCACGACTGGGCCGGCCGCTACCGCGGCTCGGTGCACTACCAGCAGTACTCCGCGCCCACCGCGGAGTCGGGCGAGGTGCAGCACGCCCAGGTCGCCCAGGAGGCCGTCAAGCCGCCGAAGCCGCAGAGCTGGGGCTCGCAGCTGTGGACGCTGATGCGGCGCTACATGTCCGTGCTCGCCTCGGACCGCGGCTTCCTGGCGCTGTCGGTGCTGCTGCCCGCGGTCATCGGCGCGGTCAGCGTGCTGATCCCCAACGCACCGGGGCTCGCACCCAACCCGAACACCCAGCTCCACCTCAACAACGGGGCCGCGACGATCCTGCTGATCCTGGCGATCGGCGCCTGCTTCTCCGGCGCGGCCAACTCGGTCCGTGAGCTGATCAAGGAACGGGCGATCTACGAACGGGAACGGGCCACCGGGCTCTCCCGCTCGGCGTACATGATGTCCAAGATCATCGTGCTGGGCCTCTTCAGCGTGATCCAGGGCGCGATCATCTCCGCCGTCGGCTTCCTGCCGCGCAAGCTCCCCGAGCACGGCCTGCTCGTCAAGAACCTGCCGATCGTCGAGATGACCGTCGGCATGATCCTGCTCAGCTTCGCCGCGATGATGTTCGGCCTGATGATCTCCGCGCTGGTGAAGACCGCGGAGAAGACCATGCCGCTGCTGGTCATGTTCGCCATCGTCCAGGTCGTCTTCACCGGCTGCCTCTTCCAGATCTTCGGCAAGCCCGGCCTGGAACAGGTCGCCTGGCTGATGCCGGCCCGCTGGGGCACCGGCATCGTCTCCACCACGCTGGACCTGTCCAAGCTCATGGGCCCCTGGAACAAGGACTTCCAGAACCCCGACTACGACCCGCTCTGGGAGCACACCGTCGCCCAGTGGGCGATCGACGCGGGCGTGCTGGTCGCCATCTCGATCGTCATCGGCGTCATCGTGACCCGGCTCCAGCGCCGGCACGAGCCCGAGGTCATGCAGAAGGGCTGACCCCGCTCCGACACCACGCCGAGGGGCGGTCCTCCCACCGGGAGGGCCGCCCCTCGGCGTACCGGCAGGGCCCGGGTCCTAGGTCCCCGGACCCGGGCCCGGAGCGCCCGCAGGCGGACGCGGCGCCCGTCACGGCGGCGGTAGTTTGGCGGTATGCCCAGCACCACCGGAGACCACCGGGCCCACCTCGGCCCGCTGCCCGCCTGCGAACCCTGCCTGTCCGGGATCGAGGCCGTCAGCCAGGCACTGCTCGCCATGAGCCGGCACCTGGAGGTCCGCGAGGTGCTGCGCCGCATCACCGCCTCCGCACGCGGCCTGCTCGGCGCCGAGTACGCGGCCCTGGGCGTGCCCGACGACCACGGGGGATTCGCCCAGTTCGTCGTCGACGGCGTCACCGACGAGCAGTGGCGGGCGATCGGCCCGCTGCCCCGGCAGCACGGGGTGCTCGCCGCGATGCTCCACGAGACCGGCCCCACCCGGCTCGCCGACGTCCGCAAGGCACCCGCCTTCGAAGGGTGGCCGTCGGCCCACCCCGACATGGACGCCTTCCTGGGCATGCCCATCCTGGACACCGACGCGGCCGAGGACGAACCGCGGGTGATGGGCGTCATCTTCCTCGCCAACAAGCGCGGCGGCGGCCTCTTCACCGACCACGACGAGGAACTCCTGCGGATCCTCGCCGCACACGCCGCCCTCGCACTGTCCAACGCCCGGCTCTACGAGCGCAGCCGCGAACTCACCCTGGCCGGCGAACGGGCCCGGATCGCCCACGACCTGCACGACGCCGTCTCGCAGAAGCTCTTCTCGCTGCGGCTCACCGCCAAGGCGGCCGCCAAGCTCGTCGACCGCGACCCGGCCCGGGCCCGCGCCGAACTCGCCGAGGTCGCCAGACTGGCCGCCGAGGCCGCCGACGAACTGCGCGCCGTCGTCGTCGAACTGCGCCCCGCCGCCCTGGAGGAGGACGGGCTCAGCGCCACCCTCGCCTCCCAGGTGCAGGTCCTCGACCGGGCGCACACCGCCGACGTCGCCTTCGCGGCCGACGGCGTCCGGGCGCTGCCGCCCGCCCAGGAGGCCGCGCTGCTGAGAGTCGCCCAGGAGGCGCTGCACAACGCCCTGCGGCACTCCGGTGCCCGCCGGGTCAGCGTCACCCTGGCCGGGACGACCACGCGCGGCGCCGTGCTGCGCGTCCACGACGACGGACGCGGCTTCGACCCGGAGTCCGTCCGCCGGGCCGGCCGCCACCTCGGCCTGGCCTCGATGCGCGACCGCGCGGCCGCCGTCGGCGGCACGCTCACCCTGGAGTCGGCCCCCGGTCGGGGGACGCTCGTCGAGATGGAGGTCCCCGGTGCCTGAGAGCACACCGTCGATCCGTGTCCTGCTGGTCGACGACCACCAGGTGGTTCGACGCGGGCTGCGCACCTTCCTGGAGGTCCAGGACGACATCGAGGTGGTCGGGGAGGCCGCCGACGGCGCGGAGGGCGTCGAACGGGCCCGCGACCTCGACCCCGACGTCGTCCTGATGGACCTCAAGATGCCCGGCGTCGACGGCATCGAGGCGCTGCGCACGCTCAAGGGGGAGGGCAGCCGGGCCCGGATCCTGATCGTCACCAGCTTCACCGAGCACCGCACCATGGTTCCCGCGCTGCGGGCCGGCGCGGCCGGGTACGTCTACAAGGACGTCGACCCGGAGGCGCTGGCCGGGGCGATCCGGTCGGTGCACGCCGGCCACGTCCTGCTCCAGCCCGAGCTGGCCGAGGCCCTGCTCTCCGACGAGGGCCCGCGCGCCCCGCAGGGCCGCGGCGGCACCCTCACGGAGCGCGAGCGCGAGGTCCTCGGCCACATCGCCGACGGCCGCTCCAACCGGGAGATCGCCCGCAGCCTGCACCTGTCGGAGAAGACGGTGAAGACCCACGTCTCCAACATCCTCATGAAGCTGGACCTGGCCGACCGCACCCAGGCGGCACTCTGGGCCGTCCGCCACGGCGAGGCCCGCGAGGCGTAGCCGCCGGCCGGCGCCGACTCAGCCGGCGCCGACTCAGCGGGCGTCGGCTCAGCGGGCGTCGCGCTCGTCGACGAGGGCGTTGTAGGCGGCCACCTGGGCGCGCCGGGCGGTGCGCCGCAGCGGGGCCAGGACGGACTGGCGGGCCGCCATCTCGGAGGCGCTGACGGCGGCGCCGTGCCCGCCGGAGGCGATGGCGAGCAGGGCGGACACCTGGCGGGCGGACTCCAGCACGCGGACGGCCCGGGGCGGGTAGCCGGGGGCGAGCAGCTCGCTGTGTCCGCGCCGGCGGTAGGCGTCGAGGGCGCGCAGGGCCTCGGGCCCGGCACCGGCCACGTCCAGGCGGGCGAGCAGGACGGTCGCCTCCCGCAGCCCGTCCGCCAGCTCGCGCTCGGCCTCGTGCAGCGAGGGCACGTCCGCCGGAGGTGTGTCGTTGACCTCGGAACAGTGCCACAGCACGGTGGCCGAGCGGTCCCCGGCCGGGCCGAAAACCTCCACCTCCGGCACCAGCCCGAGCGGTGCGCCCACCGCCAGGACGGCCTCGCCCGCACCCATGGCCCGCTCGTTGAAGCCCTTCGGGCCGGTCAGTCCGAGCGGATGCCCGGCCGAGGGCAGCGCGAGCCGCAGGCCCTTCACCCCGAGCACCCGCAGCCGCCCCAGCGCCCAGGTGAGCCCGTGCCGCTCGTCGGGCCCGTCGCCGGGCAGCCCGGTCACCCGGTGGGTCTCGTCCGCACCCAGGACGGCCTCGGCGGCGTCGTCCGGCGGCACCAGGCCCGCCAGCAGGGCGTTGCCCCACGCGGTGAGCCGCCCCGAACGGGGCTCTTCGTACGGATTGTCGGCAGGAGTCGCGAGCATCCGGCCAGCCTACGGAATCGGCGGTCATCCGCGTGGCGTAGGTTTGCCCATGCGTGTGCGGCGCACCCACCCCGTGCCCACCGGCTGCCGGAGTAGGCTCGCCGCCGCCCGCACCGACGGCCGAGAATCTTGTTTTTGGGGAAGGCATAGGCATGAGCGACGTGCTGGAGCTGGTTGACGTATCCGTGGTCCGGGAGGGGCGCGCGCTGGTCGACCAGGTCTCGTGGTCCATCTCCGAGGGCGAGCGCTGGGTCATCCTGGGCCCCAACGGCGCCGGCAAGACCACGCTGTTGCAGATCGCCTCCTCGTACCTGTTCCCGACCTCGGGCAAGGTCACGGTGCTGGGCGAGAAGCTCGGCGAGATCGACGTCTTCGAGCTGCGCTCCCGGATCGGCCTGGCCGGCGCCGCCATGTTCGACAAGCTGCCGGCCGAGCAGACCGTGCTCCAGACGGTGCTCACGGCCGCGTACGGCATGACGGTCACCTGGCAGGAGACCTACGAGCAGTCGGACGAGTCCCGCGCCCTCGCCCTGCTCGACCGCCTCGGCATGGCCAACCTCACCGACCGCAAGTTCGGCACCCTCTCCGAGGGCGAGCGCAAGCGCACCCTGATCGCCCGCGCCCTGATGACCGACCCCGAGCTGCTGCTGCTCGACGAGCCCGCCGCCGGACTGGACCTCGGCGGCCGCGAGGACCTGGTCCGCCGGCTCGGCGCGCTCGCCCAGGACGAGTTCGCCCCGGCGATGGCGATGGTCACCCACCACGTCGAGGAGATCGCCCCGGGCTTCACCCACGTGCTGATGATCCGGCAGGGCAAGGTGCTCACCGCCGGGCCGATCGACACCGAGCTGACCGCCCGCAACCTCTCCAAGTGCTTCGGCCTGCCGCTCACCCTGGAGCGGCACGGGGACCGCTGGTCGGCCCAGGGCCTGCCGCTGGGCTGAGGCCCGGGGACACTCCCCGGACCGCCCGGTCCACCCGTTCGTCCGTTCATCCGGAAGGCCGTCGGAGACCGGTCGCACGCGCGACCGGTTTCCGCCCCTCCACCTGCGGGAACTGTCCGCTTCGAAGGCCTCGGCTCCCTAGGATGGACGTGTGGACAACTGGATCTGGTGGCTCCTGGCCGCCGCAGGGCTCGGCATACCGCTGGTGGTCACCGCGATGCCGGAGTTCGCCATGTTCGCCGTGGGGGCGCTGGCCGCCACCGTCGTGGCCGCGCTCGGCGGTGGCGTGGTCCTGGAGACCGTGACCTTCGTCGTCGTCTCGGTAGCCCTGGTGGTCTTCGTCCGTCCGATCGCCTACCGCCAGCTCCGGAGCGGCCCGCAGATCAAGATGGGCATCGAGGCGCTCCAGGGCGCCACCGCGGTCGTCGCGGAAACCGTCGACGGGGAGGGCGGGCGGATCAAGCTGAACGGCGAGATCTGGTCGGCCCGCGCGCTCCACCCGGACCAGGTCTACCAGCCGGGACAGCAGGTCGACGTCGTCGAAATCCAGGGCGCGACCGCCCTGGTCATCTAGGGGAGAGTCCGTGGAACCCGTCCTTATCGTTTTGGTCGTCCTGGTCGTGGTGGCCTTCATCGCGCTGATCAAGACGATCCAGGTCATCCCGCAGGCCAGCGCCGCGATCGTGGAGCGCTTCGGCCGCTACACCCGGACGCTCAACGCGGGACTGAACATCGTCGTCCCGTTCATCGACCGCGTCCGCAACCGGATCGACCTGCGCGAGCAGGTCGTGCCGTTCCCGCCCCAGCCGGTGATCACCCAGGACAACCTGGTGGTCAACATCGACACCGTCATCTACTACCAGGTGACCGACCCCCGGGCCGCGACGTACGAGGTCGCCAGCTACATCCAGGCGATCGAGCAGCTGACCGTCACCACGCTGCGCAACATCATCGGCTCGATGGACCTGGAATCCACCCTGACCTCGCGCGAGGTCATCAACGCCGGCCTGCGCGGCGTCCTGGACGAGGCCACCGGCAAGTGGGGCATCCGGGTCAACCGCGTCGAGCTGAAGGCGATCGAGCCGCCGACCTCCATCCAGGACTCGATGGAGAAGCAGATGCGCGCCGACCGCGACAAGCGCGCCGCGATCCTCACCGCCGAGGGGCAGCGCCAGGCCCAGATCCTCAAGGCCGAGGGTGAGAAGCAGGCCGAGGTGCTCAAGGCCGAGGGTGAGGCGCAGGCCGCGGTCCTGCGCGCGGACGGTGAGGCGGCCGCGATCCGTACGGTCTTCGAGGCCATCCACGACGGCGACGCCGACCAGAAGCTGCTCGCCTACCAGTACCTCCAGACCCTGCCCGAGCTGGCGAAGGGCGACTCCAACAAGCTCTGGATCATCCCCAGCGAGGTCGGCGACGCGCTCAAGGGCCTCGGCGGTGCCTTCACCGGTCTGACCGGCAACGGCGGGGTGAACGGCGGCGCCGTCGCGGCGCCCAGCATCCCCCAGGCCGCCCCGGCGGCCACCCAGGTGCCGCTGGACCCGGCCTCCGGGCCGCGGCCGGTGGACACCGAGAAGGGCGCCGCCCGCCCCCGGGTGGACCCGGCCCGGGAGTACCCGAAGATCGACACGGAGTGACCGGTCGAACCGCGCCTCGCCGAGGGCCCGCCGCCGAGAGGCGGCGGGCCCTCGGCCTGTGCGCGGGGCTTCCGGCCCGCCCGCGCGGCGGGTGCTCCCGTGGTGGAGGCCCGCGCGGCGGGCGTCTCCGTGAGGTGCCTCACTGTGGCGTACATCCCGAATCGTGGGCGGGTCTGGTCGGCCCGACGGACCGTCCGGCATGATCCCCTCGACAGGACCGAGAGGAGAGGTGGCCCATGACGCTCTGGGAGTCGATCGCCGTCCTGGTGGCCGGCATCGGCGCCGGGATGATCAACGTGATCGTCGGTTCGGGCACCCTGATCACCTTCCCGGTCCTGCTCGCCGTCGGCCTCCCGCCGATCACCGCCAACGTCTCCAACTCCTTCGGCCTGGTGCCCGGCTCGCTCAGCGGTGTGATCGGGTACCGCCGCGAACTGGCCGACCAGGGCCGGCGGGTGCTGCGCCTGGGCACCGCCTCGCTGCTCGGCGGGCTGGTCGGCGCGCTGCTGCTGATCAAGCTGCCGAGCGCGGCCTTCGACGCGATCGTCCCGGTGCTGATCCTGCTCGCGCTCGTCCTGGTGGTGGTCCAGCCCCGGGTGGCCAGGGCCGTCGCCGCCCGCCGCCGCCCCGGCGGGGATCCGGACGGCAGCCCGGTGCTGCTGGTCGGGGTGTTCCTGACCGGCATCTACGGCGGCTACTTCGGCGCCGCGCAGGGCGTGCTGCTGATGGCGCTGATGGGCATGCTCCTCCAGGAGGACCTCCAGCGGATCAACGCGGTGAAGAACGCCCTCGCGCTGATCGTCAACGGGGTCGCAGCGCTCTTCTTCCTCTTCACCTCGACGGTGAACTGGACCGCCGCGGGCCTGGTCGCGGCGGGTTCGCTGGTCGGCGGGCTGCTCGGCGCGAAGGTGGGCCGCCGGCTGTCCCCGGTCGTGCTGCGGGGTGTCATCGTGGTGGTCGGTCTGGTGGCCGTCGCCAAACTGTTGCTGAGCTGAGCTGAGCCGAGCCGAGCCGAGCGAACGTCAGATCATGGACAGAACGGAGGAGTACGCCATGGCCCTGGAGATGCGCGAGAGCTGCGAGCGCTGCGCGGTGTCGCTGACCGCGGACGCCCACGCCTCGATATGTTCCTTCGAGTGCACCTTCTGCCCGGACTGCACCGAGGCCATGGCCGCCACCTGCCCCAACTGCGGCGGCGAGCTGCTGGCCCGTCCGCGCCGGAAGGCCGCCTGACGACGGCACCCCGGACCTCCCGGGGGCCGGAACCCCGGGGCACCCGGAATCCCCGGGCACCCCGGACCGACGATCCACCAGGAGCGCGCCGATGAGCAGCAGGGCACGGCTGAACGAGGACGAGATCACGGCGGCCCTGGCGGTGCTGCCCCGGTGGACGCGGGAGGGCGACAGCATCACCCGCACCGCCGACGCCCCGGACTTCCCGGCGGCGATCCGGGTGGTCGTCGCCGTCGCCGAGCAGGCCGAGGCGCTCGACCACCACCCCGACATCGACATCCGCTGGCGCACGCTGCGCTTCGTCCTGTCCACCCACAGCGCCGGCGGCCTCACCGCACTGGACTTCACCCTCGCCGCCCGGATCGACGACGCCCTGCGGGTCGCGTCGGAGGCCTGACGCCGTACGGGCGTGGAGGCCTGACGCCGTTCGAGTGAGGGCCCGGGCCGTGCCCGCGGGCGGGCGTGAGATGCTGACTGCCGCATCGGCAGGCAGGCAGGCGGGCAGGCAGGGCTCGGGAGGGACGGAACGGATGGCGCAGGAGCCCTTCGGAGACGCCCACTCCCAGCAGCCGTGGCCGCCCCAGGGCCACTCGGACTGGCAGAACGGCGCGTACGGCGGGTACGCCGAGCCGCAGCCGTCGCAGTGGCAGCAGCCGGAGCAGCATCCGCAGGCGGGCTACGGCCCGGCCGAGTACGGGCAGCAGCCGCAGGCGCAGTTCGGCCAGGGCGCCCACGGCGTCCAGGGCCACACCGGCTACGACCGGGGCGGGTACCACGAGGGCGGCTACGACCGGTCCGGCTACGAGCAGGACCAGTCCGGCTACGACCGGAGCGGCTCCGGCCGGACCGGGTACGTCGAGGGCGGCTACGTCCAGGACGGGTACGGCGGCCAGGAGCAGTACCAGCAGCAGCCGTACCAGCCCTACGCGCCGTACGCCGCCCCGCAGCAGGCCGTCGAGGAGACGCTGTACGCCCCGGCGGGCGCGGAGTACTCGGCGGACGGCTACGTGCACGTCGAGGCGGCGGAGCCGGCGCCCGAGCCCGTCTCCGAGAATCCCGTGAATCCCGTGAATCCCGTGGAGCCCGTGGAGCCCGCCGCGGCGCAGACCCCCGGGCCGCGGCCCGAACCCGCCGGGACGTCGAGGGCGGCCGCCCGTCGAGGTGCCGGCGCCGCCGGCGGTTCCGGCGCCTCGCTCTCCGCCAAGGCCCGGAAGGCCGCCGACGCGGTGCTGACCGGCGAGCACGTGCCCAGCCGCAAGGCCCTGTTGGTGCGGACCGGGGCCGGGGTGGCCGCGCTGGGAGTGCTGGTGGCGGCCGGCCTGATGGTCGGGGCCGAGGGCGGCGGCAGTGCGGCGGCGAGCAGCGGAGGCGAGCCGGGCTTCGCGGTGGCGCACACCCGGGCCTGGGCCGCGCAGCCAGCCGTGGCCGGCGGGTCCGGCGCGTCAGCCGCGCCCGGCGCGTCCGGCGGGTCCGGTGCTTCCGCGGGGGACGACACGCTGATCGGCAGCTGGCTGCTGGCCGACGCGGTGGTCCGGGCCGACGGCTCCGGGGTGCACGCGTACGACCGGGCGGGCGGCAAGCAGGCCTGGTCGGTGGAGCCGCCGGCCGCCGGGGCCGTCCCGTGCGGACTGTCCTCCGGGGTGAACCAGGCGGGCCTGGGCGCGGCGCTGTTCCGTCCGCAGGCGGATCCGAAGAGCCCCTGCACGCTGGTGGCCGCCGTGGACACCAAGACCGGCAGGACCGCCTGGACGAAGACGCTCTCGGACACCAAGGGCGCCTACTCGGCGAGGGTCGGCGTCACCGAGGACAAGGTGGTCGCCGTCGGCGACGACCGGGTGCTGGCGTGGGAGTCGGCCGACGGGAAGGACATCTGGCAGTACACCGGGCAGGGCAAGTTCTGCACCCTGTCCGGGGGCGTCGGCGGCAAGACCGTGTTCGTCGCCTCCTCCTGCGCCGATTCGACCCCCGCCGACCAGGCCGTCGCGCTGAACGTCGCGGACGGCAAGGTCGGCTGGTGGCGGGGCCTGAACAACCAGCCGAAGACGGTGACCGTGCTGTCGGCCGAGCCGTCCGTGGTCCTCACCACCGGCGCGAAGCCGGAGGACGACCGGGTGTTCGCCTGGGGTACGGGCGGCGACCCGGCCGCCGAGATCCCGGTGGCCGTCGACGGCGGCCGACTGGACGTCGCCCACGGTACGTTTTCGGCCACTCCCGGCGTGTACTTCGAGGGCCGCACCATGGTCACCACCGTGGACCCGCCGAACGGCGGCGGGTCGGTGGCCGCGGTCGGCTACGACCTGGACACCGGCAAGCAGCGCTGGAAGACGCCGACCACCGCCAAGGGCGCCGTCCGGGCGGTCGGCATCGACGGCGGCTCGCTGGTGCTCGCCGCCGACGAGCGCCGCGACCAGCCCGCCCGCCTCAGCCGGTTCCCGCTGGCCGGCGGCCGGGAGGCGACCGGGGGCAACTTCCCGGCCGGCACCGGCTCGCTGCTGATCTCCGGACGGGTGCTGATCGGCGGCGGACAGGTGGTCGTGGTGCCCGAGCACTCGACGAACTACGGCACGGCGGCGGGGTACCAGGCGAAGGACTGAGGCCTCTCGCCCGGTTCTCCCCGCTCGTCCGGTGCACCCCGCTCGCCCCGTGTGCCGCGCTCGTCCGGTTCGTTCCGCCCGCCCCACTCGTCAACGGGGCCGGTTCACGCCGCCGAGACCGGCCGGCCCGGTATGGCCGGCAGCCAGTCGGCGAGGTCCCGGACCTCCGAGCCGCGCAGTCCGAGCGCCAGCATCAGACTGGCCTGCGGAGTCGGTACGAACGGGCGGCGCAGCAGCTTCATCCCGGCCTGCTCCGGCGTGCGGTCGGCCTTGCGCTGGTTGTCCTCCGCGCAGGCCGCGACGGTGTTCATCCAGCTGTCGGCACCACCGCGCGACCTGGGTTGGAGGTGGTCCACGGTGGTGGCCCGCCGGTCGCAGTACGCGCACAGGTGCTGGTCCCGGGCCAGGACACCCCGCCTCGACCACGGTGCCTGTTGTCGGAACGGCACCCGTACGAACCGTTGCAGTCTGATCACCCGTGGCACCGGGACGGTCACACCCGTTCCCCGGATCGAGCGCAGCGGATGCGCCCGCTCCACCACCGCCTTGTCCTGGAGCACCAGGACGACGGCGCGCTGGAGCGACACCGTCGTCAGGGGCTCGTAGCTCGCGTTCAGAACCAGCGTGTTGCGCACTCGGCACACCCTTTCCACGGGCGTGCCACGGCGGCACGACCGTCTCCACACACGTCACTGCCGCCGCACGGCGGTGGAACCACTCTGAATGGGCCCATAGCCGTCGAACAACGGAATTTCCGGTATCGGGGAGGGGCCCGGAGCAGCACGTCGTCCGGTCCGGTCGGGTGCCTCGGGGAAAACTCGCTGGCCGGAACCGCGTAGGCTCTATCAGGCTGGAGTCGTACCGACCCGGGGCCCGATCGAACCGGGCCGGCACTGGGCGGACGCCTGATCGAAGGAGAAGCGTGACCGTGACGGACATCGTCGACGAGCTGCGGTGGCGTGGGCTGATCGCCCTGTCCACTGACGAGGACGCACTGCGCAAGGCGTTCGCGGACGGCCCGGTCACGTTCTATTGCGGCTTCGACCCGACCGCGCCGAGCCTGCACCTCGGCAACCTGGTGCAGATCCTCACCATGCGTCGCATCCAGCAGGCGGGGAACCTCCCGCTCGGCCTGGTCGGCGGCGCCACCGGCCTGATCGGGGACCCGAAGCCCACCGCCGAGCGCGTGCTCAACGACCCCGAGACGGTGGCCGGCTGGGTCGAGCGCCTGCGCGGCCAGATCTCGCGCTTCCTCGACTTCGAGGGCCCGTACGCGGCGCGCATGGTCAACAACCTGGACTGGACGTCCGGAATGTCGGCGATCAGCCTGCTGCGCGACGTGGGCAAGTACTTCCGGGTCAACAACATGATCGCCAAGGAGGCCGTCGCCCGACGGCTGAACTCCGACGCGGGCATCAGCTACACCGAGTTCAGCTACCAGATCCTCCAGGGCATGGACTACCTGGAGCTGAACCGCCGCTACGGCTGCGCCCTGCAGACCGGTGGCAGCGACCAGTGGGGCAACCTGACCGCCGGCGCGGACCTGATCCGCAAGGCCGAGGGCAAGTCCGTCCACGCGCTGGCCACGCCGCTGATCGTCAAGGCCGACGGCACCAAGTTCGGCAAGACGGAGTCCGGCACGGTCTGGCTCGACCCCGAGCTGACCACGCCGTACGCCTTCTACCAGTTCTGGCTGAACGCGGACGACCGGGACGTCCCCAACTTCCTGCGGATCTTCAGCTTCCGCTCGAAGGAGGAGATCGAGGAGCTGGAGCGCGAGACCACCGAGCGCCCCGCGGCCCGCCTCGCCCAGCGCGCCCTCGCCGAGGAGCTCACCACGCTGGTGCACGGCGCGGAGCAGTACGAGCGCGCGGTCGCCGCGTCCAAGGCGCTGTTCGGGCAGGGTGACCTCGCCGACCTGGAGGCCCCGACCCTGGCCGCCGCCCTGGCCGAGGTCCCGAAGGCCGAGGTGACCGAACTCCAGACGGTGGTCGACCTGCTGGTCGCCGTCGGGCTGTCGCCGAGCCGTTCGGCCGCCCGCCGGACGATCAAGGAGGGTGGTGCCTACCTCAACAACGTCAAGGTGACGGATGAGGAAGCGGTGCCGGCCGAGGCCGACCTGCTGCACGGCCGCTGGCTCGTGCTGCGGCGCGGCAAGCGGAACCTGGCCGCGGCGGAGCTGGTCGCCGCCGGCTGAGGGCCGGCTGAAACACACACGCTCTGAGCTGCGGCTTTGAGCACCGAGGGCCGGATCTGGACAGATCCGGCCCTCGGTGTTTGACGATGTCCTCCAGGTGGCCTAGTGTTGAACGAGTCGCTGGAGCGGCCACCCCACTCAGCAAGACCCACTCTCACTCATGATCCCCATGAAAATGGGTTCATCGGCGTTTCCGTCGACCGGGTGAGTGTGAATTTCGAGTGACACTCGGAATGCGCTAATGTGGTGGACGTCGCGAAAAGCGAACCCGGCCAGTTCGGGAAATCGGATGAATGAAACTCCGGAAAACGGAGCGGAAAACATCTGATAAGCTGGAAACACGAAAGAACGAAGCCCGGAGGGTCCGCTGGAAGGCGGTCCGAAGGAAGCGTCCGTTCCTTGAGAACTCAACAGCGTGCCAAAAGTCAACGCCAGATATGTTGACATCCCCGGCCTCGGTCGTTTGATCGGGGTTGGAGATTCCTTTTGAAATAACACTAGCGAGGACGCAGTGCGCGGGGCCGCCCTATTCCGGTGGTTGCCGTGCCGCTCAACGCGGGTGTGGACCGGATGACCGGTAAACATTCACGGAGAGTTTGATCCTGGCTCAGGACGAACGCTGGCGGCGTGCTTAACACATGCAAGTCGAACGGTGAAGCCCTTCGGGGTGGATCAG